>JANNJI010000039.1:0-3259 GCA_031405795.1 Gammaproteobacteria bacterium | reverse complement strand
CAAAGGCAAGATCGTGGTGGACTTTAGTGCGTTTGCGCCAAGGTACATTCACCAACCAATCCAGATAATTGCGTACCACGGTCGCCTCAGCTGACATTGGCGACATCATCTTAAGCTTGTGCAACTCACTCTTCGCCTTGGCCTTGGCTTCCTTTGACATACCGGCTTTTTCAATCTTCTTTTCGAGCTCCTCAATTTCATTGGGAACATCATCCATGTCACCAAGTTCTTTTTGAATCGCCTTCATTTGCTCATTCAGGTAATACTCGCGCTGGCTCTTCTCCATCTGCCGTTTGACCCGTCCACGAATGCGCTTCTCCACTTGTAACAAATCGATCTCGGATTCCAGCACGCCCATCATATGCTCAAACCGTTCACGCAAGTCCGCGATCTCCAGAACCTTTTGTTTCTCATCGATCTTCAGCGACATATGTGCCGCGATGGTATCCACCAGGCGGCTGGGATCGTCAATATTGGATAAGGAGGTCAGTATCTCGGGTGGCAACTTGCGATTAAGTTTGACGTATTGATCAAATTGCGACGTCAATGACCGCACCAACACTTCTGACTCGCGTTCGGCAATGGGCTTCTCATCAACATTAACAGTTTGTGCGGTAAAATAATTGTCGTTTTCAATATAATTAATGACCCGTGCACGACGATTGCCTTCAACCAACACCTTGACCGTGCCATCCGGCAATTTCAGCAACTGCAAAATATTTGCAACGGTACCGATATCGTAGAGGTCGCTTGGTTTGGGGTCATCTTCGGCGGCACTACGCTGGGCGACAAGCAATATCTGTTTGTCTTGTTCCATCGCAATTTCTAATGCTTTGATGGATTTATCGCGGCCGACAAACAAAGGAATCACCATGTGTGGATACACCACAACATCGCGTAGCGGCAATATAGGAATGCTGCTTAAGGGTTCGGTGACAATTTCCGATTCAGACATGATTGATTCCTATGGTTGAGTAATTCAACAGCTGACATATGGCCTGGTTCAGACCGTTTCAATTGCTGATCGGTGACAAAACACCGTCACCATGAGGAAACTTGACGCTTAGCGATCGTCTGCTGAGGCCGCAAGTTGTTCTGCACCCTCATAGATAAACAGTGGCTTACTGCTGCCGGTAATCACCGATTCATCAATCACCACTTTCTCTAATCCTTCGGCGGAAGGAAGTTCATACATCGTATCAAGCAGAACACGCTCTAGTATTGACCGCAATCCGCGTGCGCCGGTATTACGTTCTTTGGCCTTGCGGGCCACGGCATGTAATGCTTCGTCGCGAAACTCAAGGTCAACACCCTCCATCTCAAACAATTTGTGAAATTGCTTGGTGATAGCATTGCGGGGTTCAGTGAGAATCTGCACCAGTGCAGTCTCATCCAATTCTTCCAACGTAGCAACAACCGGTAAACGGCCAACAAATTCAGGAATCAAACCGAATTTGATTAAATCCTCAGGTTCCACAGTATGTAACAATTCGTTGATATGCCTGTCATTCTTGCTGCGTACCTCTGCGGCGAAACCAATACCACCTTTTTCTGAGCGACTACGAATAATTTTCTCCAGGCCGGAAAACGCACCGCCGCAGATAAACAGAATATTGGAGGTATCCACTTGCAGAAATTCCTGTTGTGGGTGTTTGCGACCACCCTGCGGTGGCACAGAGGCAATCGTGCCTTCAATCAGTTTTAATAAGGCTTGCTGCACCCCTTCACCCGATACATCACGGGTAATCGACGGGTTTTCCGATTTACGTGAAATCTTGTCAATTTCGTCAATGTAGACAATACCGGTTTGTGCTTTCTCCACGTCATATTCGCACTTCTGCAGCAATTTCTGAATAATATTCTCGACATCTTCACCGACATAACCGGCTTCAGTTAAGGTTGTAGCATCAGCGATGGTAAACGGCACATTTAATAACCGTGCGAGGGTTTCCGCCAGCAGGGTCTTGCCGCTGCCCGTGGGACCGATGAGCAGGATATTACTTTTTGACAGTTCAATCTCGTCTTTGCGCTGCGTTGTTTCCAAACGTTTGTAGTGATTATAAACGGCAACGGACAACACCTTTTTCGCCTGACGCTGACCAATGACATATTCATCAAGAATGGCATTGATTTCATGGGGTGTCGGGAGCTTTTTACCCGAAGCGGATGCGGACTGCTCCTGGACTTCCTCACGAATGATGTCGTTGCACAACTCAACACATTCGTCACAAATGAATACGGAAGGACCTGCGATCAGCTTGCGCACTTCGTGCTGGCTCTTGCCACAGAAAGAGCAATACAGCAGCTTGCCACCTTCACCTGAACTCTGTTTGTTGTCAGCCATTTTCTTACCTCGTGATTACCGACCCGCTCTCACACCATGCATCTAAACGATCGGTTTTTCAAGTCCTCTGGTGTATTGCTTAAGCATAGCCAATTTACCGCCATGCAAAACCTGACCTGGTTCTTATTTATCCTTTTTTTCTGTCGGAATACGTTTCACCAGAACTTGGTCTACCAGACCATATTTGACAGATTCTTCAGCGCTCATGAAGAAATCGCGGTCTGTATCCTGCGAAATCCGTTCCAGCGGCTGCCCGGTATGATGCGACAATATGTCATTCAATCGCTCACGGATTTGCAGAATTTCACGGGCGTGAATCTCAATATCTGACGCCTGTCCCTGAAAACCGCCCAGCGGCTGATGGATCATGGTGCGGGAGTGCGGCAAGGAGTAACGCTTGCCTTTGGCACCCGCAGTCAATAATAGCGCCCCCATGCTGGCAGCCTGGCCGATACACATGGTGCTGACATCTGGCTTAATAAATTGCATGGTGTCGTAAATCGACATCCCGGAGGTCACTGAACCACCGGGCGAATTGATATACAAATGAATATCCTTGTCCGGGTTTTCCGATTCCAAAAACAGCAGCTGGGCAACAATTAAATTGGCCATGTGGTCCTCAATAGGCCCCACGATGAAGATTACTCGCTCCTTGAGCAGGCGTGAATAAATATCGTATGCCCGCTCGCCACGTGCGGTTTGTTCAACCACCATGGGAACAAGTTGATTGTGAATCATGCTTGGCCATTCCATCATATTGTTTCTATCGGTCACGGTTAATCTTCCTTTAAACATTTGGTGGTAACTGCAAAATGCCGGTTATTTCTGTTTGTTCATTATCTCACTGAAAGTCATTGTTTTATCAACGACATTGGCTTGTGACAATGCCCATGTAACAACTTGATCTTCAAGCAC
>JANNJI010000038.1:0-2044 GCA_031405795.1 Gammaproteobacteria bacterium | reverse complement strand
ATCGAAACACCACATTACCCGGATGGTGTAGCCTGATGGTATTTTGGCCGTTGTTGATACGTAACTGCCCAGGGTGTGTCTCAAATGGCCCTAATAGATTTTGACTACGCTGAAGTTCGTAGTTGCCTGGCTCCAGCTCCCAGGTGGTATATATCAAGTCATCGCCTTCCCAATGGAGTTGGAATCCACCATAAGGTCTTGCCAGCGGTTCACCCACAAACACACCTTGGCCCGGCATGGCGACACTTTTCCAATACGCCTCGATTAATGTCTCCCCGGCAGTGTAACGATCAATGACTACCGCCGGATTCGGGAATTTGTCCGGCATATTGCACGGTTCCACCACAGTGCCATAACTGCCGGTTGCCCCGGCGGATAACCATTCCAAAATACTCATTTGCCGGCTATCGGTGAGTTGCCCGCCGGTTGAGGTCAAATGATCCGCCACCGCGCCGGGTAGAAAAGTATTTTTCGTGAGGTGATCAACCTGTTTGCTACCTGTAAAATAAAACAGCACATCTCTTTTGTTGACCAGATAATTTTGTTTGAGAGACTCCACCTGAATATATTTACCGTAGACTGATTTTATTTTATTGAATAAGCTGTCACGCACTGTTCTGAATTTATCGGTAGTGCTGAGCAGATACGCTGTGCCACGGGGAAAGGTCTTGTCGGCGCGTACCCCGCGATCAATCAATTGTTTTACTTCCTGGACGTTTTTACCCGCCAGCATCATGGTTGGGCGGAGTTTAAAATCATCGTACGGATATTTACTGAGGCTGGAAAAATAGGGATTGGTTTTGGTTGCCACACAGGTCGTGGCGCAATATTGCTGGTCAAAGCCCAGGGCGAAGGCGGCAGTAATACCCATGCAGTCAACCCGATAGGGTTTGGTCCAGGTCAAGACGTACGCCTGAATATACGCCGAGGTCTGTTTCTCGACCTGTTGCCGGATGTTGATAAATGACGCGGACGGCAGGTCGACCCGGCTGGGGTCAATACGCACATGGATAAGATTTTTTTCCGGAATATGACGTTGAGTACGATAATAGTTGGCGATCTCAATACTGGCCGGATCGTTATCGTTGACGATGATCGCCAACTCCTCGGCGCGAAGACTTGCCTTTGGCACTTGGATGACTGGTGCCACCGGCGAGAAGTCCGCCTTCACTGCGGGGACATACAGTAAAATAACGAATATCAATGCGGAAAGCACGGCTTTCATAACGAGCAGCATGGCACTGGCATTACCAATACGTGCCTTCTTTAATTGAACTGACCGGTGTAGAACTTTCTTCCTCGATACCCGAAAACAATCCACCAATCTTGCGATCATGTATTACTTTGCGCACAATTTTTTCATTAATAGATACAGCTTGCTCTGCAAACCCATACAGCAATGATAAATCACAGAGGGTATTAATGACGCGCGGGATTCCTCTGGAATGGTAGGCAATGAGTAACAAGGCAGGCTCATCAAAAATATCCACGCTGGCGCCAGCGACGGTTAAGCGATGGTTGATGTAGTCCATGCACTCCTGTTTGTTCAGCGCATCCAGGTGATACTGGATTGTCACCCGTTGCGCAAACTGGCTCAGTTCCGGCCGACGTAATTTCTGTAAAAGTTCAGGCTGCCCGGAAATAATGAGTTGCAATACCTGACCTTTCTCCGTATTGATGTTGGCCAACATCCGGATTTCTTCCAAGGTCGCCGTCGACAGGTTATGCGCTTCATCAATCACCAGCACCACGCGCTTACCCAAACGCTGTTGCGCCTCGGTATAATTAACAAAATCCTGATACAACTCGACCTTGTTTTTGTTTTTGTAGTCCAGGTTGAAGGCCATTAATACCCACTGGAGTAACTCGCCATATTCCGAGTGGGTATGATTAATCAAACCCAGTGTCGACACTTCACTTGCCTCCGCAACTATCTTGCGGATCAGCGTGGTTTTTCCTGAACCGACTTCGCCGGTAATCACGATGAACCCGCCACTATCATTGAGCAGGCCATATTGCAACATGGCATACGCCAGCGCGTGTT
>JANNJI010000037.1:0-3155 GCA_031405795.1 Gammaproteobacteria bacterium | reverse complement strand
TCTGGTTTTTGTTGTGGTCGACAACCATGCGCAGGCGCGTAAAGTAACTTTAGGTCAGGCGTATTCAGATTTACGTCAGGTGTTGGATGGCGTGACGGCCAATGAACGCGTGATCATCAAACCCGCCGCCGAACTCAAAGACGGTGACCGGGTTCAGCTTGAGGCAATGAAGTGAAGGGTTGATTTTTTTTGGTGTGGTAATGGCTAACAATTTTGCAATGATTAAGCGATGAGGTACAGCATGAACAACACAGACAATCTGGTCAGTATTCGCGGCGTAACGAAAAGTTATCACCGTGGTAAACAACCTATCGAGGTATTGCACGGCATCGACATCGATATTGCCCGTGGAGATTTTCTGGCGTTGATGGGCCCGTCCGGATCGGGCAAGACCACGCTGCTCAATCTGATCGGCGGCTTGGATAAACCCACTGCAGGCAGTATCACCGTCGCCGGTACACGTATCGATCAACTCAATAGCGGGCAACTGGCCAACTGGCGTTCCGCCAATGTCGGCTTTGTGTTTCAGTTCTACAATTTACTGCCGATGCTTTCCGCACAGAAGAACGTGGAGTTACCCTTGTTGTTGACGCGGTTGTCCGGCGCCGAACGTCGCCGTAATGCCGAGGTTGCGCTGAAACTGGTTAACCTGGGTGATCGCGCACAGCACAAACCCAAGGAACTGTCCGGCGGCCAGGAACAGCGCGTCGCCATTGCCCGCGCGATTGTCTCAGATCCGACCTTGCTGATTTGTGACGAGCCCACCGGCGACCTCGACCGCCAAACAGCCGATGAAATCCTCGGTTTGTTACAAGAACTGAATCGCGCCCACGGCAAAACCATTGTCATGGTCACGCATGACCCTAAAGCCGCCGAGTTTGCGCGTCGTCAATTACACCTGGATAAAGGCACGTTGGTCAATGATACGGTGGAAGCGGGGCATACATGAAATATTTGCATTTGATCTGGGCCAGTTTATTTCGCAAAAAAACCCGCACCACGCTCACAGTGTTGTCGATTGTCGTCGCCTTTTTATTATTTGGGATGTTGGATGCGGTGCGCGTGGCGTTTACCGTTCGCGACAGCTTAGAGGGCGCGAGCCGGTTGGTGGTGAGTTCCAAACTTTCCATTATCCAGCCGCTGCCTTATGCGGATTTAGTGCAGCTACAGCGTATTGACGGTGTGGAAGCGGTGGGTTTTGCCAATTGGTTTGGCGGTATTTATCAGGATCGGAAAAACTTTTTTGCCAACTTCGCGATCAGCCCGAATTACCTCGACCTCTATCCGGAGTTTGTCTTGCCGGAGGATCAAAAGAAAAGCTTCATGTCGACCCGTACCGGTGCGGTGGTGGGCAATAATCTCGCCAAGCGTTTCGGCTGGAAAATCGGTGACAAGATTCCTTTGCTAGCCACTATCTTCCCACACAAGAGCGGCGGCAACACCTGGACGTTTGATCTGGTAGGTATCTTTAAAGCGCGTGACGCACGCGATGCCAACCAGGAAGATCAAATGTTATTTCGTTATGACTATTTTGACGAGGGCCGCAGCTTCGGTAGCGGCACGGTGGGCTGGTATATGGTCAAGATCGCCGACCCCGAACGCGCCAGTGCCATCGCCCAGCAAATCGATGCACTCTTTGCCAACTCGGTGGCTGAAACCAAAACCCAAACGGAAAAACAATTCAATCTGGATTTCGCTAAACAACTGGGTGATATCGGTTTAATTGTCAGTTCGATCATGGGGGCGGTGTTGTTTACTATTTTATTACTCACCGGCAATACGATGTCGCAGGCGGTACGCGAACGTATTCCGGAGCTTGCCGTGCTCAAAACCATCGGTTTTTCTAATCAGGGCGTGTTGTGGTTGGTGTTGGCCGAGTCGTTATTCATGATCGTCATCGGCGGCGTGGTGGGTTTGTTATTGGCCATGCTGGGCGCGGATGCATTGAGTACGGCGTTTCGCGGCGGTGTGTTCCAGATCACTCTCCAATCCTGGCTGACAGGTATGGTACTCATGTTGTTGTTGGGTTTCGCGGTAGGATTGCCCCCCGCGTTGCGTGCAATGCGTTTGCGTATTGTTGATGCGTTGAGCGGACACTAAGGGAGATATGATCGATGAATTGGCTGCAACAAATTATTGAAATAACCTGGATGGGCCTCACGACGATTCCGCAACGGCTGGGATCGGCACTCGTTATTGTCGTAGGCATAGCGGGAGTGGTCGGGGTATTTACCGCGCTATTCGCCATGAGTGAAGGTTTCCAAACCGTGTTGGCCAAAGCGGGTCATAGCGATGAGGCGATTGTCTTGCGTAAAGGGGCGATGTCTGAACTGAATAGCGGACTCAGCCGTGAAGATGTCACCCTGATTGCACAGGGACCGGGTGTACTGAAAAATACTACCGACAAACCCATTGCTTCCGCCGAGGTGGTGGTGGTGGCGAACTTGCCGAAGAAAAGCACGCTTACCGATGCCAATGTCGAGGTGCGAGGGGTAGGGCCGCAGGTGTGGGAGTTGCGCCCTGGTGCACGTTTAATCGAAGGTCGCGCATTTGAATTAGGTAAACGCGAGTTGGTTGCGGGTAAAGGTGCGCACTCGGAATTCGCGGGATTGAATGTAGGTACAACATTACGGCTGGGTCAGCAGGAATGGACGGTGGTGGGTATATTCAGCTCGGGCGATGCGCATGAGTCAGAACTGTGGGGTGACGCCGAGGTAGTGCAGGGTGCTTATAACCGCGATGGTTATCAGTCGGTGACCCTCAAACTCATCAATGCGGATAGTTTTGATGCACTTAAGGCGGCGCTCAGCACCGAGCCACGCCTGACTGTTGATGTTGAACGTACCCGCGATTATTATGCCACACAGTCCGAAGATCTGACCCGCCTGATCCGTATTCTCGGCGTGGCGATTGCCGTTATCATGGCAATCGGCGCGGTATTTGGTGCGCTCAATACCATGTATACCGCTGTATCTACGCGTGCCCGCGAAATTGCCACGTTGCGCGCAATCGGTTTTTCCGCGACACCGGTGGTCATTTCCTTGATGTTGGAAGCGGCATTGTTGGCCTTGCTGGGCGGGGTGATCGGCGCGGGCCTGGCGTGGCTCATCTTCGATAAATATACCGTGTCTACCTTGGGTGCGAATTTCAGCCAG
>JANNJI010000036.1:0-4427 GCA_031405795.1 Gammaproteobacteria bacterium | reverse complement strand
GATCAAGGCAGTACAACCAATGTCTGATTTATCGCCGTTTACCGGACGCCGCCACTTTGTCGGGCTGAAGCCCGACCTACCACCGCCACCGCGGGCAGCGATAGTAAACAAGGTGGACAGGAATTCGGTACACTTATTTAGCCAGTGGCCACAAGCCCCTGGCCAATGGCGAATGTTGTCAGGGCGGAGATGTTGTGCAGATCGAGTTTTTTCATTAAATTCGAGCGGTGTTTTTCGATGGTTTTAATACTCAGGCCAAGGTGTTCGGCGATGAATTTGCTGGTACGACCTTCGGCGATCAATTTTAAAATTTCGCGTTCACGCTCAGTGAGCGTATTCCATTTTGATGGGTTATTTTGTGGGTCCCTGCCCAGCAGAAATCCATTGATTACCTTTGCGGAGATGCTGGGGCTCAGATAAACCTTGCCGGCCAGGACACTGTGTAACGCCGTGATGAGATCCCTGTCCGTTGAGTCCTTTAACACGTAACCACTGGCGCCTGATTGCAAGGCTTCACGAATGCATTGCTCCGTTTCATGCCGCGTCCAAACCAGGATTTTTGTTGCGGGATAGTATTTTTTTATTTCTGTGATGGTGCTCAAACCATTTGTTTCCTGCATATTGATATCAATCATGACCAGATCAGGAGTAAACTGTTTCACCAGGCGGAGTGTATCTTGTCCGTTGTCAGCACCACCAACGATGTTAAAACCCGGCTCTATGCTTAACAAGGCGTGTAATCCGGCACGCAGGATAGAATGATTTTCCGTAATCAGTATTTTATTTTTTTCGTTCATCGTTTTGCATCTGCTTGAGCTGGTGGTGTGGGCGCTATGGGATGTCTTGGTGTAGTGGCGCGTCCAGGTGTGGGTCGATAGACAAATTGCCAGTCCGAATATTTTTCTTTTTCCGCAAACATCTGATCGGCGCCCCTGAAATTGGCCTGTTTGATCGGCTGCGCCAGCGACAAACTGTATACACCGGTGATGCGACCATCCCTGCCTTTGAGCAGACCCCATTCCGTTGTGCCGGTGATCGGATCAGGATACAGTTTTCGCAGGTGGCGAACCACACCGGGCTGGCGTGGATCACGCAGCAGATCATCAAGTGTTTGCGGATATTGTTTCACGGGCTCAGCGAGATAATAGCGGCCTATCGCCTGGCGGATTTGATTACCCACAAACAAAAGTTCGCGCTCTTTTTCCCGTTGTACCGCGGTGTGCCAGACCATTCCGGTTGAGGCCAGGGTGGCGCCGATGATGGCAAGCGCAATTAATACAGCCAGATAGGTAAAACCGTGCTGGCGTGTAATGAAGGTGCAGTTATTGATAACATAACAAAAGCGGACTTGTCTGCTTGCGTGTAGCGCAGGGGGTTTAATTTTACCAATCCGCATACAGGCTACCATCGCGGCCATTTCCTGGTGCGCCACTTTTGATATCGTAAATCAGTCCTTTGTTTGGATCCTCGGGTGGGACGGTCACCCAGGTGGTGGCGCTCTCGGTGATGGGATCGCGCGGAATACCGCGCAAATATTTCTTGGTGACCAGTTCGTCCAGATCGTCTGGATATTTGCCCACGTCGCCATAATATTTATCCAGCGTCTCGCGCAGGATCGACAGGTTATCACGCAGCACGGTCTCTTTGGATTTTTCCACGCTGTGAAAATAGCGCGGCACCGCCAGGGTAAGCAGCAACGAGATGATCGTCATTACCACCAGCAGTTCAATCAGGGTAAAGCCTGTCGCTTTGAGGCGTTGCATGTTGTTCTCACCAATCCCGATAAGGAATGCCACGCAGATCTTTGCCCGGCGCTTTTGAATAAACATCAAAGACATCATCGCCTTCCCGCGGGTCGTCGGCGCTGCTGGCGTAACTGCGGATGCCCCAGGTGTCTGCTGCTGACAAAGACGCATCGGCTGCAAAGGGATCCCGTGGGATGCGGCGCAGGAAATATATTTTAGTTTTGCCATCGGGATCAGCGGGGTCGTTAATACCCTCAACCAATAACGCAAGCGATGCCGGGTAACCGGATTTACCTATTACAGGGGCGATGAGGTCTTCATCCCACGCCTGTTTATAGGCGTCGATGGCGGTGCGGATATCACGCAACGCTGTACGTAACTCCTGTTCCTGGTGGCGCTGCACGACAAGTTCGCTCAGCGGCAGGGCAACCGTCGATAGCAGGGCTACGATCACCAGCGTCACCACCAGCTCGATCAGTGTAAAGCCACAATGTTGTTTGGGCGTGCGCATTGTCGGCGTCAGGGATTGAGTGTGATCACCAGCGGTGCAGGCGGGGTAAGCGGCAAGGCCTGACCGTCGCTGTTCACCGGTGCGGGGTTGGTGATCATGATCGATGATTGGGATTTCCCAACCCGTGGTGCAAAGGTGAAAGTCGCAATGCTGCCTTTGCCGGTTGCGCCTTCACCACCAACCCGGGATATTTGCGCAACGATGTGACCGCCGGCCTGATCAACTTTATTGGTGAAAATGGTTTTTTTACCATTTTGTTTTAGCAGCTCGCCTTCATTGACTTTGACAATCGTCAATGCCGCTGAGTCGTAATCGAGCGTGAACGACATTGTGCTCAATGACTGACTGGTTTGTGCTTCCAGCGTGACGTCAAACTCTTTGCCCACCGTGGCCTGTGTGGGCGCCTGCCAGTTCAAACTAATGGGCGTACCATTAGGCGGTGCGCTGTCATCAATGCCTTTGACTGCGGGTGCAGGTGTTATTATGGGGGCCGGTGTAACAACGGATTCATCCGCTCTGTTTGGTGTACGTCGCTGTCTTGGTGTGGTGTTACCACCGTCATCGGTTGCTGCAGCGGATGACGCATCGACTTTACTCGACATACGTCGCGGCAGGTTGCTGGGTTTCAACGTCAGCGGCTTGCTGCGCAGTGTACTATCCGTCCCGGACCAGAATTCGACGTTTTGTGCATCAGGCCGTTGACTGGTGCGCGTCAACCGTGGAGTGATGGACATGACGATCTCGGTTTTTCTCGAATCATCACGGTGACTGGAGAACAGCCGACCCAATATCGGCAGATCACCCAAGCCGGGAAATTTTTGTGCGCTATTGCGATCTTCATCGCTGATCAGCCCCGCCAGCACCTGGGTCTCGCCATCCTTTAAACGTAATACGGTAGTGGCAGAGCGAGAGCCAATCTGGTAAGCAATGGTCTGGCCGCTGGTAATTTCACGCACAATGTTGCTGACCTCCAGGTTTACCTTGATCGCAACGTCCTCGTCTAAATGAATATCCGGCTCAACTTCCAATTTCAGACCGACGTCCAGATATTGCACATTGGTGGTGGATACCGCGCCACCGGTAATGGGCGTTTGTGCGGAGGTAATGACCGGAACACGATCACCGATCATGATCTTCGCTTTTTCTTTATGACGGACACGAATTCTTGGGCTGGCAAGGATATTGGCACTACCGTCTTCACTGCGCAGGTCGAGGCTGGCGTTTAATGGCGATACATTAAAATAACTGCCATTGAGGTTGCGCAGTGTTCGTAAGGTCAGCGGGGACGCCGGTGTGTTGGTGGTGACGACGCTGCCACCGGAGGTGGTAATCGAACTGGACGTGGCCGGTGTGCCGGGCGCGGTGACGGCAATTTGTTGCGGTAGTTTAATTCCCAATTCATTAAGGCGGTTATGGCTTAATTCAATGATTTCCACTTCAAGCACCACCTCGGCTTCAGCCAGGTCCTGCCCCGCAATCAGTTTTTCCGCGAGACGAATGGCATCCGGTGTGTCACGGATCACGACGGAATTCGTTTTTTCATCAACAAACAGATCGCGGGTTTTGAGTATCGTCTTGAGCATCAGTTGCATTTGCTTGGCGTCGGCATTAACAAGGTGGAAACTGCGGATCTTCAGGTCCTGATGTTCCTTGAGCTTGGCTGGGCTGTTCGGGTAGATAAACACCGTATTGTCGGATAATATCTTTTTTTCCAGCTGGGTTTGCAGCAAAATGAGATCGAGGGTGTCTTCAATGGAGGCATCGTTAACAAAAATGGTTGTCTTGAGATCCGCCTTCACATCTTTATCAAGGATAATGTTGACGCCGCTGCTGCGTGATAACGCCTCGACCACCATTTTCAAGTTGGCGTCGCGAAATTGCAGGGTGACCGGTTTTTTAAGTTCGGGTTTGAGTGTGGGCGCTGCCATGGCCTCTTTGGCGATCTGTTCGTCGATCTTGCGTTGTAATTGTTTCGTTTCAATGTGGTCAGGATTTTCAAATAATATAGAGCGGATAATGCCCTGTGCACCTTCCAAGTCGTGTTTGTCAAACAGGTCACGCGCCTGTTTTAATGCGTCGGTGTGGCGTACATCCATGTTCAACTGCACCAGTCCTGCCTTAGCACGCGGGTTTTCGCTGTCAATTTTCTGCACACGCTTGTAAATGGCACC
>JANNJI010000035.1:0-5458 GCA_031405795.1 Gammaproteobacteria bacterium | reverse complement strand
CTTACATGGACTCTATCCCCATGGTTATTAATACGGGTCAGGTTGGTACTGCCTATATCGGCTCAGATGCCTTTCAGGAAGTCGATGCCGTGGGAATTACCCGGCCCTGTGTCAAACACAATTTCCTGGTCAAGGACGTCAAGGACTTAGCCATGACCTTGAAGAAGGCATTCCACATCGCCAGCACAGGCCGCCCAGGTCCGGTGGTTGTCGATATTCCCAAAGACATGACTGATCCTAAGATTAAGATACCGTACACCTATCCAACGCAGGTCAGCATGCGTTCGTACCACCCCGTGACCAAGGGCGATCCACAGCAGATCACTAAGGCGGTTGAATTACTGCTCGCCGCGAAACGCCCGATGATATACAGCGGCGGCGGCGCGATTCTCAGCGGTGCGCATGCCGAATTGACCGCCTTCACCCGATTGTTGGGTTATCCCATTACCAATACCTTGATGGGCTTGGGTGCGTATCCGGCGACCGATAAACAGTTTATTGGCATGTTAGGGATGCACGGCACCTATGAAGCCAACATGGGCATGCATGAAAGTGATGTCTTGCTGTCAGTCGGCGCACGTTTTGATGACCGGGTGACCGGTGACGTGAAACTGTTTTGTCCCAATGCCAAGATAATCCATATCGATATCGATCCGGCATCGATTTCCAAAACCGTGCGGGTGGACGTGCCGATTGTCGGTGATGTGAAGTCTGTGCTCCTCGATATGATCAAGGAGATCAAGGCCAGCAAGCATAAGCCTGATGCCAGCGCACTCACGAGTTGGTGGGCGCAGATTGATGAATGGCGTGGCAAGGATTGTCTGCGTTATGACCATAATAGTCCCTTGATTAAACCTCAGTATGTGGTTCAAAAGGTGTATGAGATCACTAAGGGTGAGGCGTACGTGACCTCCGACGTGGGGCAGCACCAAATGTGGGCCGCGCAATTTTATAAATTCGATAAGCCGTTACGCTGGATCAATTCCGGCGGCTTGGGCACGATGGGTTTCGGTTTACCGGCGGCGCTCGGCGCGCAGCTGGCGCACCCTAAAGAAACCGTGGTGTGTATTACGGGTGAGGCCAGTATCCAAATGTGCATCCAGGAATTATCCATGGCCAAGCAATACAGCCTGCCGGTGAAAATTATTAATCTGAATAACCGTTACATGGGAATGGTACGGCAATGGCAGGAGTTTTTTTATGAAAGCCGTTATTCACACTCCTACATGGAAACCTTACCGGATTTTGTCAAACTGGCCGAGAGTTATGGCCACGTCGGCATGCGTATTGATAAACCCGCAGATGTTGAGGCCGCATTAAAAACCGCTTTTGCGATGAAAGATCGCCTGGTATTCATGGACTTTATTACCGACCAGAAAGAAAACGTTTATCCGATGATTGCCGCAGGCAAGGCGCATAACCAGATGCACTTGTCATCGGAAAGAGAGTTGGCCTGATGCGTCGAATCATTTCATTACTTATGGAGAATGAGGCAGGGGCTTTATCGCGGGTGGCCGGCTTGTTTTCTGCGCGTGGCTACAACATCGAATCATTAACGGTCGCGCCGACCGAGGATCCCTCTTTATCACGCATGACGATTGTCACGGGTGGTTCAGAGCTCATCATTGAGCAGATCATCAAGCAGCTGAACAAGTTAATCGATGTGGTGAAACTGGCTGACATTACCGAGGGCCGCCATATTGAACGCGAGTTAATGCTGATCAAGGTGCAGGCAGTGGACAAAGATCAGCGCGCCGAAATAAAACGGCTTACCGATATCTTTCGCGGCCGGATCATCGATGTCTCGGATACAACGTATATCATCGAATTGACCGGTAGCAGTGATAAGCTTGATGCCTTTATTCAGGCGATTGAGCCTGGGGCAATCATGGAGACCGTGCGTTCGGGCAGCACCGGTATTGCACGCGGCGAAAAGAGTTTACGCGTTAACTAGATTTGTTTAATTCTTTTAATATTCCAGCATAGAGGCAGTACGACATGAAACTTTATTATGACAAAGATTGTGATCTGGCATTAATTAAAGCCAAAAATGTAGCCATCGTCGGTTACGGTTCACAGGGGCATGCACATGCGAATAATTTGCGCGATTCCGGGGTCAAGGTAACGGTGGGATTGCGTCCAGGCTCGGCCTCGGCGACGAAGGCCGAAAAAGCAGGTTTGAATGTCAAGCCGGTTGAAGAAGCGGTGCGTAACGCGGATTTGATCATGATCCTGGCGCCCGATGAACATCAAGCACGCCTCTATCGTGACCAGATTGAACCGAATATCAAAAAAGGCGCGGCCTTGGCCTTTGCCCATGGTTTTAATATTCATTTTGGCCAGATTGAGCCGCGTGCAGATTTGGATGTCATTATGATTGCGCCCAAAGGCCCCGGTCATTTGGTGCGTTCAACCTATACCCAGGGTGGCGGTGTGCCCAGTTTGATTGCGATCCATCAAGACGCCAGTGGTCGTGCACGTGATCTCGCGCTGTCTTATGCCTCTGCCAATGGTGGTGGCCGCGCCGGTATTATTGAAACCACCTTTAAGATTGAAACCGAAACCGATCTGTTTGGTGAACAAGCGGTGTTGTGTGGTGGTGCTACCGCCTTGGTCCAGGCGGGATTTGAAACACTGGTGGAAGCAGGTTATCCCGCCGAAATGGCCTACTTTGAATGTTTGCATGAACTGAAGTTGATCGTGGATCTGATGTACGAAGGCGGCATTGCCAACATGCGTTACTCGATCTCCAATACCGCAGAATACGGCGATTTCACGCGTGGCCCACGCATTATCACCGACCAAACCAAGGTTGAGATGCGCCGCATCCTCAAAGAAATTCAGACCGGTGAATTCGCCAGGGAATTTATTCTGGAAAATCAGGCGGGCGCACCCAAGCTCAAGGCCATGCGACGGATTGGTCAGGAGCATGCCATTGAAACCGTGGGTGCTAAGCTGCGCGACATGATGCCCTGGATCAAGGCGAACAAACTGGTGGATAAAGCCAAAAACTAAGCCTGTTGCGATTATCCTTATCACTGAATTGGATCCATTATGGTTGCGGCTGAAAGTAAGCCAGCCTTCTTGTTCGTCACGGTATTGCTGGTAACTGCATACTGGTTGGTGGGTAAGGCGGCATGGCCGGGTTGGTTATTGATACTGTTGTTGTTATGGCTTTACCGTGATCCCGAGCGCCGCATTCCCGCCGCTCCCTATGGTGTGATCAGTCCTGCCGATGCCAAGGTGACTGTGATCGAGAAAAAGGTCGATCCAGTACTCAAACAGCCGATGGTGTGCATCCGCCTGCGCTTGCGCTGGTTTGGTGTATTACGTCTACGTAGCCCCAGCGAAGGTAAGATCACTCACTACGGCTTCTTAAAACCGGATGCCTCCCGTTTTGGAAATAAATGCATGGGTGTCGCGATCAAAACCGATGAGCAAGATGAGGTGGTAGTGACGGTAAATACGCGTACCTGGTTGCGTCGAATTCATTGTTACGTCCGGATGGGTGCGCGTATTGGTCAGGGACGCCGCTGTGGTTTTCTTTCCTATGGCAGTGTTCTGGAAGTTTTTGTCCCGCCTACGGCCAGGATTCTGGTTAAACCCGGTCAGCAGGTGGAGGCTGGTATGGATCTCCTTGCCGAGTTTAATCATTCCTAAGTCTTGCATGTGCAGTGAAATTGCCACTGTTTTTTTATCGATAAACCCCTTAGACTCGTCCGATGGAACCAGAACATCGCAAACCTGCCCGTCGGGGCATATATTTTCTCCCCAACCTCTTTACTACGGCGGCTTTGTTTGCCGGGTTTTATGCCATCGTCGCTGCCACCCAGAACAAGTTTGAAATTGCCGCTATCGCCATTTTTGTTGCCATGATCCTCGATGGCTTGGATGGTCGGGTGGCGCGTTGGACTAATACGCAAAGTGATTTTGGCGCACAATACGACAGTTTGTCGGACATGATTTCCTTCGGTTTGGCGCCCGCGCTGGTGATATATGAATGGGCCTTACGCGATATGGGCAAGGTAGGGTGGATGGCGGCCTTTATCTATACCGCAGCGGCGGCGTTACGCCTGGCGCGTTTTAATACCCAGGTGGGCGTGGCAGACAAACGTTATTTTCAGGGACTTCCCAGCCCCTCTGCCGCCGCCATTGTGGCTGGTTTTGTCTGGGTAGGTTACGTGAACGATGTGGTTATACGTCACTACAGTTTGGTCGCGATCATTGTGACGGTGGTTTCCGGCATGCTTATGGTCAGCAATATTCGTTATCACAGTTTTAAGGGCTTTGATATTCGCAGTAAGGTGCCGTTTGTAGCCGTGGTCGCCGTGGCCCTCATTATTGCCGTGTTAAACACTGATCCACCCTCGATGCTGTTTGCGATCTTTTTGTTATACGCCCTGTCGGGGCCCGTGCTCACCTTATGGCAGTTGCGACATAAACGGGCGCGACGCAAAGGTGCTGCAACGCATGAGAGCAAACAAGACTTGGAAAAAGATGCTTAGCACGCTATAGTTAACGTAACTTTAGACCTTAACCCTTGATACATGACCATAACACATACCAGCCTTTGTTGTTTTGCCGTACCGCCTGCAAGCGGACGCGACATGGTTGTGCCTGCCTTTCTGCTAAACCTGCGACTGCTGCCCTGCTAGGGCATACTTCATATACATCAGCGCTGACGCGCACCCCGGAACACCGTATATTTTCATCCACAGGATTGATCGGCCTGCCGCAGGCGGGTTGATATAGTTTGGAGTAATTACAATGAGCGACAAATTATTCATTTTTGACACAACTTTACGTGATGGCGAACAAAGTCCCGGCGCCTCCATGACCAAAGAAGAAAAGGTGCGGATCGCCAAGGCCTTGGAACGCATGCACGTCGATGTGATCGAGGCAGGTTTCCCGGTTGCCAGTCCCGGGGATTTTGCTGCGGTGCAGGCAGTAGCACGGGTCATTAAAGACAGCACCGTGTGTGGTTTGGCCCGCGCCTTGGACAAAGACATTGAACGCGCGGGTGAGGCGCTCAAAGACGCCAACTCGGCACGAATCCATACCTTTATTGCGACCTCCCCGATCCACATGAAAATGAAATTGCGTATGGAACCGCAGCAAGTGATCGAACAAGCGATCAAGGCAGTCAAAAAGGCGCGCCAGTATACCGACAACGTGGAATTCTCCGCCGAAGACGCCGGGCGTTCCGAATTGGACTTTTTGTGTCGCGTGGTGGAGGCGGCCATTACGGCCGGTGCAACGACCATCAATATACCGGATACCGTGGGTTATAACGTACCTGAGTTTTTTGGTGTATTGATTCGTCAATTGCGCGAACGGGTACCCAATGCTGATAAAGCGGTGTTTTCAGTGCATTGCCATAATGATTTGGGGTTGGCCGTCGCCAATTCTTTATCTGCTGTGTTAAATGGCGCACGCCAGGTGGAATGTACGATTAACG
>JANNJI010000034.1:0-3618 GCA_031405795.1 Gammaproteobacteria bacterium | reverse complement strand
AGTGAGTTCAATGTCTTCATACGAGGTGGGCGGGGTGTCCGATCCCAAAGTGGCGAAGTAACCGGTAACAGCGGAGGTCATGCACATACGTGCATTGGCTTCAATGGTGTTGGAACCCAGCACACCTTTCATAAATACGTTTTCCAGGTATTGACCCTCCATCGTTAATTGACCGGAACCGTATAAGCCAATCGAATTGCCACCGTGTTTCTTGGCGAAGTGCGCGATCTTGTGCGCTGTCATATCAGAGGCCTTTTGATAAGGCACACGGACAAAGTGTTCGTCGTCGAAGTTGCCTTTGGTTTTACTGATGTAACTGAGATCACCGTGGTTGGGTTTGTTCCATTCTTCCCAGACGTCTTTACGCACATAACAATCGCCTTCCATGCGATCAACATAAATAGGTTCGGCGGCGGTCAAGCCTTTGATGCACTGCAAACCATAATTGGTCGGATGGTCTTTGTCGGGGCGCATGGAAACGATCTTGCCGTTTTCCACTTGAATGATGGTACCGCAACCCACGCCGCAATACGGGCATTGCGCCAAGGCGGTCTTGCGAACCGGTGTGGTGCCTATTTGTGGCGCGGCTTCCAGTTCGGGGTTGGAAGCACTAAACAAACTTACACCGACGCCAGCACTGGTGATGAACGAACTGCTCTTCAAGAAATCACGCCGGGACATTTTAGAACCTTTCATGGATTACTCCTTTAATTTTTGCTGGGGACAGTGCGTAAATAGGCAATGATGTCATCGATTTCCCGATCACTGAGATCGGCCATCGCTTCCGAGCCTTGAAAGGGAAGCATGCGCGTGTTGGAACGTCCTTCTTTGATGGTGACACGAATAAAACCATCGCTGGATTTATCCAGAAAGCCAGCCTTGCCAATGGCCGTGCCTGTGCCACCGGCAGAATAGCCATCACCTTCCGGGCCGTGGCAAGTTGAGCAAATCTGATGGAACCAGATAGAACCCAGGCGCGGATCGCCATTGGCCTGTTCTTGTTTGTCTACTTCATCCGAGCGCGAAGGCAATTTGGCATGCGCACGCAAGAAGGCAATGATCCCTTTGATCTTTTCATCGCTCAAGTGGGCAAACGGTGGCATACCGGTGCCCATACGGCCATCGTGGATCGTCGCGTATAAAAACTTGTCGGAGGCCACCGATAAAAATTCTTTGTTGGTCAGCGAGGGGGCTACACCGGGTCTGCCAATAGCATCAGCCTGATGGCAAAACACACAATTTTGTTTGTAAAGTTCCTCGCCAATGTGCGCCAATGCCGGGTTAATGATCGGCACACCGTTGCCGGGGAGATGGGATTTTGCAGAATGCGCGGGTTCTTGGCCGGTCACGGTGGACGATGCTGGGGAGGTGCAACTGGAGAGGATAACCATGGAAAGTGCCAGGACTCCACGGTACAGCAAGGTATTTATCTTCACACGGCCCCCTTTTGAGGTGTCTGTTAACATGCGATTGCATGGTAGTACAGACAGAATAGGCCGGTTTGATCTATATCAATTAACGATGTTATTCCCGTTATGTTGGACTTAGGTGTAGGTTTTGATCCCTTAACGTTGTCAGTAGGCGGTGGTGTTCAACCGCACGTGCTACAAATGCCCAATGAAAGCCGACACCCAATAAGACGCCGACATGAAATAACTCGTGGGGCCCCAACACACCGGCAATCAGGATCGGTGCGCGAATAAAATCGAGAGTCGCCCCCACGGTATAAGCGAAGGAACCATACAGCAACGGTTTTATAAATTGAAAACCAAACCGGCGAAACAGCAGGACAGCAGACAACCCACCGACCCAACCCAACGACAGATACAAAGTGAGACCCAACCATTCCGGGATGTCGTTAAAATAAATGGTTTTTAAGGTCAGACCAGTAATCGCCGCGGTCCAAATGACAAGCAAAATACCCCAGCGCGTTATGCCTTTAAACAAGACTAAATGCAGCGGGGTAAATGTGGCGGCGATTAAAAAGAAAATGCCGGCGTGATCCAGTCGCTGTAAAACGTCACGACCGGTGGTGCCGGGTGTCAGCAAATGAAAAACTCCGCTCATCGCTAAGGCAAAGATCACCCCAAGGATAAAAATTACCAAGCCTGTTACACGTAGACTACTGTGACGGTGCCTATATATCAGTATGATACCCAGCGTCAAAAAGATGCCTGTTGCAAACAAATGACTCATCGAACTAAACGGTTCGCTGAAACCGGGGATGTCAATAATACTGAATTGGCTGGGGTCGGTCATGTTGTCGATTATATCGTGAAATATTTACGCAGCCATAACACAAAAGATAAATTCAGCACAATATGATAAAGTGTTTATTACGAAGAACAAGCGGGTGATTGAAAAAGGTACCAGAGTGGCAAGCGTAGCTTAAAGCTGAGGCATACAGAGCATAAACGTGAGTCCAGCCGTCTTTGCGACGGCTGGACTCACGAGGCAACTATTTAACTACAGAATAATAATTTAGTGAGCAGCAAGACCATTCGTACCAATCGGTAAACCAGTTGCGCCAGGTATCGCAACGAGTCCACCATTTTTCTGCACACGGAAAGCACCGATAGCATGGGTACCGTTGTTCAATGTATAGATGTATTGGTCGTTATTCGAGAACGCGATATCAAGGGGCCCACTGCCGGTACCTGTGTCACCCGTGCGACCGTCTGCGTCGCGCAAGGTAATGCTACCATCACGTGCAACACGATACGCCGTGAGTGATCCACTGCCCGTATTGCTGACATAGGCAAAGCGATTATTCTTCGTCACCACAACCCAGCATGCCGCAGTTTCGGTAGTGGCTACCGCAGGACTGATCACTTCGAGCAGGCCGTTGGCAGTGATACTGTATGAAGAAACTGAGCTGGCATCGACCGTACCGCCCACCGCTTCGGATACCAACAACCTGCCGCGACGGTCAAAGGCAAAACCAAAGGGTGTTGCATTGACGGAGGTGTTGACATACGGACCATTCGTCAAACCATCCTCATTTACCACATAGGTATCGATAAAGTTGGTGGCCTTTTCGGTTACCACCAATACCTCTCCATCAGGACTGAAACCGATTTGCGCCGGTGCGGTATTGGGACCACTCAATGGCCGTGTGGAACCCGGCAGTGGGGCTAAGTGACCATTGCGATGAACAGTGAAGCCGCTGATGTTACCGTCGCCACCTGCATTCACGACATACAACAAACCACGATCCACCGTTAAGCTGATGGGCCGAATACCACCTGAAGACACTTTGCTTGTCAGTACCAGGCCTTTAGGACGTACGGCGAAAACCGAAATGTCATTGCTTCCCGCGTTCACCGTATACAGCCAACGCTTGTCCTGACTCAGGATCAGCGCACCCTGGTTACCTAAGCCGCCACCACTACCCACACCACCGGTTGGAAAACTGCCAGCGGCCGTCAATGTGCCGTTAGCTGCA
Source organism: Gammaproteobacteria bacterium (assembly GCA_031405795.1). Classification (GTDB taxonomy): domain Bacteria; phylum Pseudomonadota; class Gammaproteobacteria; order UBA6429; family Thiohalophilaceae; genus JACQBC01. The sequence continues at coordinate 173 of JANNJI010000034.1, read as the reverse complement.
CGGTTGAAGCGCAAAATGGCATTACCGCTGGATGAATTACTCATTGTATAAACCGCGCCAGCAACACCTGATCCATCGTCATCGTCATCGCTTTCCGACGCATGCACACTCGTTGCCAGTACCGCGACTTGAAAAAACGCGAATAAAGTATGTAACCATTTTTTTGATACTAT
>JANNJI010000033.1:0-5271 GCA_031405795.1 Gammaproteobacteria bacterium | reverse complement strand
ATCACGGGGCGGATCAAGGATATTTTGATCATGTCGAACGGGGAAAAAATCCCCCCGGCGGACATGGAAGAAGCCATCACCCTGGACCCGTTATTTGCCCAAGCCCTGGTGGTGGGTGAGGCCCGTTCTTTCCTCGCCGTGCTGGTGGTGCTCAGTGCTGAACACTGGTTCAAGTTCGCCCAAGCCCAGGGCGCCAACCCGCAAAACCCCGACGCGCTCAATGATTCGACGATAAATAAAGCCCTGCTGGAACGGGTAACCAAGGCACTGCGTGGCTTTCCCGGTTACGCAAAAATCCGCCGTCTCACCCCGTTGCTCGAACCCTGGACCGTCGAAAACGGCCTGCTCACCCCGACCTTAAAAACCAAACGCCAGAAAGTGGTTGAGCATTATGCGGAGAAGGTGGAACTGATGTATGGGTGAGGGAAGGAACGCGTCGTTTGTTTAGTAATTTAGCCAATGGGACAACGCAGGAACCGGCACCGGTTCCTGTTACATCCGTTCAAGGTTGTGATAAGTGATATTCGACATCCATGTGTTTGTGCAGAATGCGGATAATCTCAACGGCCCCTTCCCTGACAAGATAAAAAATCAGGTGAGCACCTTGCGGATAGCAGTAATAACCCTCTTTGATATCTTGTCGCCGTTTTCCCAGGTTCGGATTCACCCCTAACCACTGGAAGCGTTCAGCCAACTCCCGTAAATAAATATTGCGTTGTTCGCTGCCCCAGTGTTGATTTGTGTAATGAGCAATTTTTTGCAGATCGTTGAGCGCTTCCTGGCGCAGATAATATTGAGCCATCGCGTTTAGCCGGGTTTCGACTCGTTATCAAACTCAGCAATAAATGCCTCCATCGAAAAATCACGTACCAGCGGACTATCTTCACCTTTACGCAATTCAGCACGCAACAGCGCCAGCTTGCTTTCGTGCTCCTCCAGCAACCGCAATCCCGCACGGACAATTTCACTCACGGAGCCAAATCGCCCCTCACCAATTTTGCTTTCAACAAATTCCTCAAAATGCTCCCCCAAGGTAACGCTGGTATTGCGTGGCATGGCTGTTCCTCATTGATTTGCAACTGTATTAATTATTAATACATAATCGGATGGAATTCAAGCAACATCGAAACTATCTTAACTATATGTTGTTTATGGATAAATTTAATGGGTGCCTCCGTTGGCCCCGCACAAGCCCGACCGCGCTCACCCCGACCTTGAAGATTAAACGTCAGAAAGTCGTTGAATATCATGCGGCGAAGGTGGAATCGATGTATGGGTGAGGAAGCTTGTAATTCCTGGCCTGGCGGTATACGCAGTTGTTTCATTTACTGCGTATAACGCCCCGGCCAGCAACTGCACATGGACTATCTGTCAGAAAGCACACGCCTCTTACTGGGGATAGAAAGAAACCTCACAGCTCCTCCCACACCCCCGCACGTACGAATCACGTGCACACGCGCATGTCGTTTGTCTTCATATTCTTATCTGTCCAACGTTCACGCTCAGGAACAGATCGCAAACAAAGCTTGCGATCTGTCCTCTGGGATACGGGGTTAGGCATATTACTATTTATCCAACAGCAAGTTGAAGCAAGATATCTAAATGAACCACCGCGCTCCCACGATCAACCCTTTGTGCCGATCTTGTTCCGCCTAATCGCAAAGCGGGAACAAAACAATACATTTGGTTGGGTTCCAGCTTTCCCTTAGCAGAGGCGGCCTCATCGAACATATCTTTGGCAAGAAAATCAGATATGACCTCCGCGTCGCAACACCATTCATTAAAAAAACTTTCTAATGACCATGCAATATCTCCTCCTTCAGAGATATGTGGATTTATATATGAAACGTCTTCATCGCCTTCATCACTCAGTTTTCGGTAATAAAAAATATCCCCAAATGCAGAGATGGCGATAGGGAGGCGGCTCATGTCTTCTTCTTCGCGCATAAGCCAGCCCCAAAGCGTTTCTTTATAAAGATCTGGATTGATAACTTGAATAAGTCCATCGGAATACAACCCGAATCCCTTTTCTTCCCAAAGCTCTACTAGACTCTCAGGCAAATACGCCTGGTAGCGAGAAATAATCTCTTGATTTGCGATTTCATTCTTTGAGTCTGGTTTATGGGTGTCCACAAATTTCTGTAGTGCAATGCTCATCGTCTTTCCCTAAGGTTGAGAAACGAGGCGCCTAACGTAAAGTGTACCTCCTAAAAGACAGGAAATACTACGTCATGCTGCCGTTTAACACAAACCTTCACTCAAGGAATGCCTTTATAATCAGAGGCACCTGCATTATTGACCGTCCTATTTGGAGTTTTATAGGCGATCCGTTATCGTTAATTGAGAGCCATTTTACGACGCGTTGAATCGCCAAGTCAGGCCACTCGCCCAGCCGTAGTAATTAGCCGGTGTTAATATTCACAGACTGAAATTAATGGTACCTCTGGAAATCCATAATACCAACACAAGTGACTAAATCACCGTTCCGAATTTCTGTCCACCTTGTTTAATAAGGCTTTATGCAATTGACATGGGATGAATAAATTTTTGTCTTGTGCAATGGTGGTATTGATAATTCATTGTCATTTCGACCAACGGGAGAAATCTGTGTCTTAGCGATAATGTACTTGGTCGCCGTTGAGAGGATTTCTCCCGTTGGTCGAAATGACAAAAAAGGGCAGTTAACCCCAATGCTCTGGTAAGCGGACACCATTTAGCAACAGTTATTTAGTGACGAATGCCGCAGAAAATTGCACAATGGCGGTTCATTGCGGGCGTAGTTCAATGGTAGAACTGTAGCTTCCCAAGCTACTAGCGTGGGTTCGATTCCCATCGCCCGCTCCAAATTACAGGACTAGTTATGAAAAAATTCTTGAAAATTTCGCTCTACACGGTATTCGCACTCATCCTCTTGCTGATCACTGCGATCATTGTCTTGCCGAGGGTGATTGACCCCGAGGATGTTAAAAACCAGATTATCACGGTGGTGAAGGAAAAAACCGGGCGCGATTTGGAATTAACCGGCAAGATTGAATTATCTGTTTTCCCCTGGCTGGGTTTTACTCTGGGTGAAATGAAGCTGCATAGCCCGCCTGAATTCAAAGACGCCCCTTTTATCAAAATTGCACAGGCCAAGGCGCGCATTAAATTGCTGTCGATCTTCTCGGATCCCGTTGAGATCGGCCAGGTTGAATTACACGGTCTGCAGGTACATTTACAAAAAAACAGCGATGGTGCGACCAATTGGGCAGGCTTACTCAAGGCCCAGGATGGTGGCACAACATCAGCCGATCAAAAAACGCCCGCCGCCAAACGCAAGACCTTCACGATCGAAGGTATTCTGTTACAGGATGCCGTGTTGCAATGGGATGACCGGCAAGCCAAACAACACATTGAACTCACTGATATCCAATTACAAGCCGGGCCATTCAAAGAACAACAAGCATTCCCCTTGAAGTTACAGATGGCCATCGCACAAGCTGAAACGAAGCGGCAAGCCACTTTCAATCTACAGGGCAAAGCCACACTGAATCCTGACCAGCAACAGTTTCAGTTTGCTGCCTTTCAATTGGGCGCTGTGATCAAAGATCAAACACTGCCCAACGGCCAGGTAAAGGCACAATTAGACATCCCACAACTCCTGATCGATCTCAAACAAGAACAAGTGACGATCAAAAACTTTGCGCTGGATGTCGATGCGATCAAGGCCAGCGGCCATCTCGATGTCGCGCAATTCAGCAAGCCGAAGATCCGTTTTGGTTTGGACATCAGCGCCTTGAACATGAACAACTATCTACCCAAGGCCGAGGCAACAAAAACAACGACACCAGCCCCCGCCAAGGCAGAACCCATAAAATTCGCCTTGCCGCCGGATCTCGACATTCAAGGCACGTTGAATATTAATGAATTGCAGGTACAACGCTTTAACATCAGCAAGGTAAGCGTGCCGCTGAGCGTGAAAGACCAGCGCATTCACTTACAACCATCCATGCACTTGTATGAAGGTGAATATCACGGGGATTTAAAACTCAATACACAGACCCAGCCACTGCGCATTGTCATGCAACATGAATTACGCGGTGTCAATTTTGCGCCATTGGTACAGGCGGTGACGGATAAAGATATCGTCGGCGGCAAGATTGAGTTGGATGCAAAGCTAACGACGCAAGGCCTGAGCGTGGATGCGTGGATAAAAAACCTCAATGGCGACGCACGCACGCAAATCACCCAAGGGCAATTAAAAAATCTTGACCTTAAAAGCTGGATCCTGGGCCGCTGGTATGAAAAACTCAACCTCGCCAAACCCAAGGAAGAACTCAAAGACGTCACCGTGTTTAATGAAGTACGCGCCAGTATGCAAATTCAAAACGGCCTCGTCACTAACAAGGATCTATTGGCCACCTCTGAACGTGCGCACATGACCGGGCAAGGTCAGGCCAATCTGGTCGCAGCAGACCTCGACTATACTGCCCACTACATCCCCAAAACCTCTTACGTGGTTTCCTTAAGTGGCAATGAATACGATTTAAAAGACGAGCCCATTCCCATCTATGTGCGCGGCGCGTTTGCGGGCCCGCCCAAAACAACGGTGGAGATCATGGAGGTGGTCAAACGTGTTCAAAAACGCTCGCTCGATAAAAAAGTGACCCAAAAGAAAGAAGTAATAGAAAGAAAAGTGGAAGTACAGGTGGAAGAAACGAAGGATAAGCTCAAAAACAAACTGAAGGATTTTCTGAAAAAATGAAGTTGGTTTTCACCCTTGGTTTTTGTCTGTTGCTCCCTGCCTTGCCCGCCATGGCTGGCGAGGTGGTGCGTCACGACATTGAGTTCAAAGAAGAGCATTATATTGTGAACATGGAGATGCTCATCAAAGGCAACCTGACGCAGGTCTATGCAGTGATGATGGACTTCAATAATCTGATTCAGGTGAATGACACGATCAAGGTCAGCGAATTACTCTTCAGCAATAATAAAGTCCATACCGTACGGATGGAAAGCGAAGGCTGTGTATTATTTTTTTGTAAACGCATAAAACAAATTCAACTGGTGACTGAACTGGGCGACGGTAAGATTCAATCCCTCACCGACCCCGATGAGAGTGATTTAAAATTCGGTTCCGTACAATGGCAGCTTAAAGCAGAAGACGGTAACACCCGCATTCATTACCACGGCGATTATGTCCCCGACTTCTGGGTACCCCCGTTGATCGGCCCGGCCATCTTTAAATCCCGTTTGCTGGAAGAAACACAAAAAACCATAAACGGTATTGAG
>JANNJI010000032.1:0-2495 GCA_031405795.1 Gammaproteobacteria bacterium | reverse complement strand
GGTTTTGAGATCATCACTCATGGATTAAATAGCGCGTACGGCCAGCACACCTGTGATTTGTTTAATCTGTTGCAACAAGGAATCCGTCGGCGTTTTATTCACGTCAATAACCGTGTAGGCCAAATCGCCGCGGGATTTGTTCAACATATCAATAATATTCAAATTTGCCTGCGCAATCGCCGTGGAAATCTGGCCCACCATGTTCGGCACATTGGCGTTGACCACACTCAGACGGAAACCTTCTGTACGATCCATCCGTACTTCGGGAAAATTCACTGAATTTTTGATGTTGCCGTTTTCGAGAAAATCGCGGACTTGCGTGGCGACCATCGACGCACAATTATCCTCGGCCTCGACGGTGGAGGCGCCCAAATGCGGCAAGGTAATTACCTTGGGGTGATTCTTCATCAGGTTACTGGGAAAATCGCATATATACGCATAAATCTGCCCGGACTTAATCCCGTCACTCAAGGCCTGCTCATCGACAATACCTTCGCGGGCAAAATTCAACACCACCACGCCCTTCTTTAAAACCTTGAGGCGCTCGGCGTTGATCATCTTACGCGTTGCATCCACCAGCGGTACATGAAAGGTAATAAAATCGGCCTTGGCAAACAAGGTATCAACGGAATGCGCCTTCTCCACACTCGATGATAATTGCCATGCCCCTTCGACGGTAATGTCCGGGTCGTAACCAATCACACGCATGCCCAATTCAATCGCCATGTTCGCCACATTGCGACCAATCGCGCCCAGTCCGATAACGCCCAAAGTGCGACCGGGTAACTCGAATCCGGCAAATTGTTTTTTGCCCGCTTCGACTTGTTTGTGAATCGAGGCGTCATCACCTTGCAGCTGTCGCGAAAAATCCCAGGCTGCGCAGATATTACGGCAACCAATCAACATACCGGCCAGGACTAATTCTTTTACTGCATTGGCATTGGCACCGGGAGTATTGAACACCGCGATGCCTTGTTTGGATAAATTCGCAATCGGAATATTATTTGTCCCCGCTCCAGCACGGCCAACAGCCTTTAACGTCGAGGGGAACTGCATGGCATGCATGTCGAAAGAACGTAATAAAATCGCATCCGGATGACCGATCTCCGACGCCACTTCGTATTGATCTCGCGGTAGCCGTTCCAGACCTGCCACTGAAATATTATTTAATGTTTGTATCTTGAACATGTGTCACACCCGCGTTGTTTCAACCGTTGCGTTTGGCAAAATCTTTCATAAAGGCAATCAAGGCATCCACGCCTGCCTCCGGCATGGCATTATAAATGCTGGCACGCATACCGCCGACCGAACGATGTCCTTTGAGGGTCGTCAAACCCAGTTTGGCTGCCTCGGTTAAAAACGGCTTATCCAACTCAGCGTTGGGTAAAGTAAAAGGAATATTCATCCACGAACGGTAAGCCGGATCAACCGGGTTGCGATAAAAACCGGAGCTGTCGATTGCGGTATACAGTTTTTTGGCTTTGCGTTCATTCAGTTTCGCCATACCCGGCAAGCCACCTTGCTGTTTGATCCACTCAAACACCAATCCGGCCAGATACCACGCATAGGTCGGTGGGGTGTTGATCATCGAGCCATTGTCCGCGAATTTCTGATAATCCATTAAGGAAGGCATATTCGGCACAACCTGGCCGATTAAATCCTTACGTACGATCACTACGGTTAAACCGGCAGGACCAATGTTTTTTTGCGCCCCGGCATAGATCACGCCGAATTTACTGACATCAATCGGCCGTGACAAAATCGTTGACGACATATCTGCCACCAATGGCACGTTGCCGGTTTTTGGAATCCACGGGAACTCCACGCCATGAATAGTTTCATTCGGTGTGTAGTGCACATAGGCCGCCTGCGGATCCAGCTTCCAGGTATCCTGTGCCGGTATCGTGGTGAATTTTGTCGGCTCGCTATCCGCCGCGACATTCACCTGACAAAAACGCTTTGCCTCTGCCACCGCACCTTTCGACCAGGAGCCGGTTTGAATATAATCCGCGCGGTTTTTGCCGCGCAGTAAATTGATTGGCACCATCGAGAATTGCAGTGTCGCACCACCTTGCAAAAACAACACGGCATAGTCCGCAGGGATGTTCATGATCTCACGCAGATCCGCTTCGGCCTTTTCAGCGATGCTGATATATTCTTTGTCACGATGGCTCATCTCCATCACCGACATGCCTGAGCCATGCCAGTCCAACATTTCATCACGCGCACGTTCCAAGACGGCTTGCGGCAAAATGGCGGGGCCTGCAGCGAAATTAAATACGCGTGACATTGTGATACGACTCCTTAAAGAATAATGATGTAATGAGCTTTGTAATCACTGAATTTCGTTTTTGTCATTTCGACCAACGGGAGAAATCTTAAAACGGTCGAAACGACAACTATTCAGCGACAATTATTCTGCTTACCGATCAAGCCTCTTCAGCACCATCTTGTTCACTGGCAATGCGTTCCACACCGGTTAGCTTTTCCTCTTC
>JANNJI010000031.1:0-1241 GCA_031405795.1 Gammaproteobacteria bacterium | reverse complement strand
CCATGAGTATCAAATTATTCCTGATGCCCGACGTCCGGCAGGATACGAGATCTACTCCGTCGACAAAGTAGCTGCATCAACGCCGACCGGTGATGAAGAAGAATATTACCCATTATACGGTTTGAATCATGAGAACCGTGACACGGTAACACATACCTATTGGTACGCATCACGCCGCAATGCCAAACTCGGAACCTTTGAACGAGATGATGGAACCGATGTTTTTTTGGCATTGACTGACCTTGATTTTAATCCGAGCCATCCTGACAATCGAACCTTGGCAATTGACTCCACCTGCAGCAACCGGGACTTACCGGCGAAATTACCTTTTACAGTAGATCAGCCAAAGCTGCATGCCGTGCATGGTTCACCACCAACCACCAAAATACGTTTTCTACTTAAGCCCACACCCGTGATTCGTCCGCCCCTGCGCAACCACGCCCGTTGGCGATTGATTTCACACCTTAATTTAAATTATCTGTCCTTAACAGGACGCGATGATGCAACAAAGGCGTTGAAAGAGATTCTGCGCTTATATGATTTCAAGGAATCCTCAGTTACCCGCGCTTTAATCGACTCAATATCATCAATACGAGTACAGGCAATTAGCTCGCCACTGAATATTGATGGTCGAACCACCATGTGCCGGGGCATGGAGATAGAAATTGAAATTAATGATCTCAATCTTGCTGGCAGCAGCGTTTTCCTGTTTGCCACTGTCCTCGAACATTTTTTTGCCCTCTATTGTTCCATAAACACGTTTACCCGCGTTCTGGTAAAAGTCAAAAGTAAAGAAGGTTTCTTAAAAAAATGTCCTCCCCGCGCCGGCGAAAAAATACTTCTGTAATACAGAAGTTAATCGATAACCCTGATGAGTTCAGCTTCCTGCAGGCTGTTCGCTTGCTGGAACGTTTTGCTATGTTAAGTAATCCTGAAACCACCAAATACGCAAAGAATCCTGTCGCACGGTTTTACCCCCCATCGACTGAAATAGTGCGCTTCCATACAAGACAGTCACTGTCATTCCCGTCATCAGAAATTAATGCGATCAGCATCAATGAAAAAAATTCAGAGTCCCATCAATGGCACATGCTTGTTAATTTTATGGGGTTGACAGGCAGCAGCGGCATATTACCTTACCACTATTCTGAAATGTTATTGCGGCAATTAAAAATCAAAGACAGCACAATGGCCGATTTTTATGATCTGTTTAATCACAGAACAATATCGCTCTTTTGTCA
>JANNJI010000030.1:0-2483 GCA_031405795.1 Gammaproteobacteria bacterium | reverse complement strand
CTTGATCTCCAGCAGGATCACCAGGGGTACACCGTTTTTTAACGCCTCAAGGACACTGCTGGAAAGCGTGTATTCAACATCGGCATTGAGTTGATAGACCTTGTCCACCAACCGTGTTTCCACGGAACGGATTTTAAAACCCTGTGCCCACGCTGACGCCGTGAAGAACAGTAACAGGCTCAGCGTGAACAATCCGCGCAAGCGGTTACGGCATTTTGCGTACACAGGCATAATAAAAGCCATCCATGTTGTCTTCGCCGGGGAGAGACTGTCGGCCAAACGCCGTTGCATGTCCCCACGGTACATCAATGGGCACCCTGGTGGCGGTGGGGTGTTGGGCGTGAAACTGTGCCAGTTGCGCATCATTTTCCTGCACCAGTACTGAACAGGTAGTATATATAAGCATACCGCCTGGTTTGAGTAAGGGCCAGAGCGCCGTGAAGATTTGTGTTTGTTGCCGGGCTAAATCCGCAATATCCTCTGCCTGCCGCAAGACTTTGATGTCCGGATGACGGCGTATCACCCCGCTGGCGCTGCACGGCGCATCCAGCAAGATACGATCAAACAACTCACCATCCCACCAGTCTTGTGGCTGGGTCGCGTCACCACATACCAAGGTTGCCTGGAGCTGGAGGCGATCCAGGTTATCACGGATACGTTGCAGGCGCTGGGCGTTGTGATCCAGTGCCACCAGTTCGCGCAATTGCGGTTGTTGTTCCAACAGATGACCGGTCTTACCACCGGGGGCAGCGCAGGCATCCAAAATACGTTCACCGGGTTGTGGATTCACCATCGGGATCACCCGTTGGGCGGCGGCGTCTTGCACGCTGACCTCACCTTTGGCAAAACCCGGTAAGGCCTGTACATCGCAGGCCTGCGCCAGGACGATGCCCATATCGGTATGTGCGGCGGGGGCGGCGGAAATATTTTTTTCCTGCAAGAGGGCAAGAAAGTCCACTCGTGTTCGCTTGCGTTGATTGACGCGTAACATCATCGGTGCTTGTTGATTGTTGGCGCTGACAATGGTTTGCCATTGCGTGGGCCAGTCCTGTTGCAATTGTTTGAGTAACCAGTGTGGATGTGTATATTGTGTTTCGAGATCGGTGTTGAAGGCGGCGCTGAATTCGTCTTTTTGACGTTGCGTTGAACGCAAAATAGCATTGATCAATCCCCGTGCCCAACCAGCACCCAATTCGTGACACGCCTCGACAGTTTCTGAGATCACAGCATAGTCGGCGGTTTGCATACAACGCAATTCATGAATGCCACACAGCAATAAACAGCGCAGCAAATCCGTGTCTTTTTTGAGCGGGGTATGCAGCAGTTGGCCGAGAATAAATTCTGGCCGTGGCCACTCACGCAACACGCCGTAACACAGTGCCTGCACAAATGCCTGATCCTGTTTTTTGCATTTACTGCTGTGTTTGGCCAAGGCAGAGTCAAGATTACCGTGATGATGCAACACCTCAGTTAAGATGTGGCTGGCGGCAACGCGTGGGTTCATTAGCGAGTACTCATTGGTGTGATGCACGGGTAAAGAATTTACCCGTTTGTAGTAATTGGCCATGACCATTGAGCAGTTCAGCAATGGTCAGCGGTTTGCCGCCAGGTAACTGGCAGCGCAGTACGGTAAGCGTTCCTGTGCCACAGGCAACCACAATCCCGGTTTTATCCACGTGTAACAGTGTACCCGGCGGTTGTTGCTGGGTGTTGTTATGCGGTTCGGCCTGCCAGATGCGCACGATGTGATCATCCAGCAAGCTTTGTGTTATCGGCCAGGGATGGAAGGCGCGGATTTGCCGGTCAATCTGTTGTGCGCCCTGCTGCCAATCGATCCAGGCCTCGTCTTTCTCCAGTTTTTTTGCGTAGGTTGCCAAAGCGGTATCCTGGGATTGCGGAGTGGTGTGTTGTTGCTGAATCAAAGGCAAGGCCTCCAGTATTGCTTCTGCTCCCAGCTGCGCCAGTTTGTCATGCAGGCTGCTGGCGGTGTCGATGGGAGTGATGTCGACGGTTTTTTTCAACAGCATCGCACCGGTATCCAGGCCCTCATCCATTTGCATGATAGTGATCCCGGTTTGGGTATCACTGGCGAGAATCGCACGTTGAATCGGTGCCGCGCCGCGCCAGCGTGGCAGCAACGACGCATGAATATTCACACAGCCTAGACGTGGTGTTGTGAGCACTTGTTTTGGTAAGAGCAAACCATAGGCCGCAACGATCATCAGATCGGCATGGTAGTTGGCCAGCGTGGATTGCGCCTCGGGGGTTTTTAATGAAGCAGGTTGTTCAATTGGTAAGTGATGTTCCAGCGCCAGGGCCTTCACCGCACTGGGCTTGAGTTGTCGCCCCCGCCCCGCCGGTCGATCCGGTTGTGTGTACACCGCGACGATCTGCTGGGATGTACGCAACAACGCCGCCAACGCCTGCGCCGCAAACTCCGGTGTCCCGGCAAAAATAATCCTGAGGGGGGCTGAGGTGTTCAC
>JANNJI010000029.1:0-1450 GCA_031405795.1 Gammaproteobacteria bacterium | reverse complement strand
ACAGTTATAATTGTCGTTATCGCTGCACCGATTAATGCATTTATTAATGCATCTTTAAGTGCTTTATCTAATTCTTCATTAGATTTTTCTGGCGGACAAACTCGTCTCTCAGCGGCAGCTTCTGGCTGAAAACCATAACGTCGTGCACATTCCTTAATGTGTTTTGGCGCTCCTTCTAGAGTTTCACCGTGTGAAACACCTCCGAATTCGCCACCGACTCCTTCGCTGCCTCGGCACTCCCAGTGCAGGTGGCGCCGCTTAACGCCAGCTTCAATTGTAAAATCAATTCGAATTCGGCAACCTTTTGAACACTCCTTCCACTGGCCAGTAGTATGATCATTATTAGCAAGACCCAGTGAATCGATCCACCTGAGCGGATTCCCACTCACATACCCAAACGTATTCAGTCCTCCATCCAACCCAATCGGATCACTCGTGACATACCGCCCAGTGAGCGGGTCATAATAGCGATGGTAGTTGTAATGCAGCCCGGATTCCGCATCGAAGTATTGTCCCGGAAACCGCAGGTTCATCGTGACCTTCACACCATCATTATCCGGATCATCATTCGCGGCTGTTGCACCAAACGGATCGCTTTCCCAGCGCCAAACCACTTTCTTGGTCGCGCCGGTCATCGCACGCGGGGTACCGAGGTGATCGTTGTGGATGTAATACACATTGGTTTGGGTCGTCGGTACCGTGCTGGTGGGGATGTAGACGAGTTTGATTGCATCGGCGGTGACGCGGCCGTTGCGGTTGGTGAGTTCGATGTATTGTGTACCGCTCACAGCGAAGTCGTGTTGACCTAAGCTCATCCATTTGCCGCCGTTTAAGCGTTGGCTGAGGGTCGCGACGTTGGTGATGCCGTTGTGCAGGATCGTGTACGGGGCGGTTGTGCTGTTGCCGGTGTTGGTGACGTACCACGCAAAGACTTCGTAGCGTCCCGTTCTTGGGATCACGGGAGTCCAGCGGTGCCAACGCAGGGTGGTGCTGGCGGCGGTGTAGCGGTAGTTGGCGCCGTAGTCTTGGGCGTTGGTGCCTGCTGTCCAGTTGCTGCTGCGGGTGGTGGCGGTGGTGTCGTTATCCACGATCACATCCGCTGGGGACGGTGGCGGGGTGATCGTTTCGCGTTTGACGAGACTCAGCGGTTGGCCGTTTTGATAAATGTATTGAACTTGGGTGCCGCCCGCGCTATTTAATTCTGCTAACAGTTCGCCGGATAAACCGTAAATGTAATTCGTGGTGATGCCGTTGACGGTTTTGTTGGTGCGTTGATTCAGGGCGTTGTACGTGTAGGTGGCACCGTTGATGGTTTTTAAGCGGTTGAGGGTGTCGTACGTCAGTGTCATGCCGCGCAGACTGGTGGTGTTGCCGACTTGATCAACCATCACGCCGGTTCCATTGAAATTGGTCATGACGTTGCTGTTGCTGCGGTAGCTGTACGTTGTCG
>JANNJI010000028.1:0-1007 GCA_031405795.1 Gammaproteobacteria bacterium | reverse complement strand
CCCGTCGTCACCGACGTGAACCACACCAACATTGAACGCCTAGCCGAGGGGATGGACCTCCTCCTCGACGGCGGGTGATAAAGCAGCGATCAATGCTCCTGCGACGCAAACATCCAGAGCTCATCCTGCTCCACATCCCGTCGTAGCAAAATGTGTTAACTGCGGCCGGATCGAATCAGTACGGGAGGTGGTAACACGTGGCGAAGGTTCCGGTCTCGGCGCAGTTGGCGGTGCTGTCGTGGGTGGAGTGGTCGGCAATCAGGTCGGTGGCGGCCGCGGCAAGGATCTGGCGACAGTAGCTGGCGCAGTAGGCGGCGCTGTGGCCGGTAATGAGATCGAGAAACGGGTAAAGTCAACCAAGAGTTATGAAATCATCGTCCGCCTTGACGATGGCTCGAGCCAGACATTTCATGAAATGAACATGCCGACGTGGCGGCCAGGTGAGCGGGTCAAAGTGAACAACGGTACGATTCAGTCGTACTGATGAAGTTTGTATCGGTGTCTGCAAATACAGAAGATTTATTCGGCTAACGCTCTTATATGCGTTGAACATTATCAAAACCAAACAGAAGGAAAATTAACATGTTATACACACTCGCAGTAGTTTTGATTATCTTGTGGTTCCTGGGACTCGTATCCTCATACACCCTCGGCGGCTTTATTCACTTATTGTTGATAATCGCCGTCGTAGCCATTCTGTTTAACCTCATCAGCGGAAGAAGAGCCCTGTAACCTTATAAAGGAGTTTTTCTATGGATAAAACAATCGCAATCGCCCTGCTTATTGGGGGTATCCTGCTGGTGGGCTTTGGTATCAGCGCATCGAACTCATTCAGCTCCGACATTTCCCGGGTTTTCACCGACGCGCCAACCGACAAGGCAATATGGATGTTGGTTGGTGGTGTTATCGTGACAATTGTCGGGCTGGCGGGATTGCTGCGTGGATCGAGAAGTGCGACATATAGCTCGCGCTGAGGGGCTGTTGCTGCCCGGTTTTCGGCGGCGATC
>JANNJI010000027.1:0-2023 GCA_031405795.1 Gammaproteobacteria bacterium | reverse complement strand
ATTGATCGCGATAGTGATTTCGCTACAGCCGAACGTGAGCACCCGGATGTGATGATGATCATCACAACGCAGCCACAGGGCTCTGCCAACTTTATTTTTGCATCGGCGGCTTTGGTATGCACAGCAAAAACAAATCAGTGGCAGGGGCAGGCCAATACACTTTCTGAACATCATTTGTATGATTGGCCAGTGATCGACACCGCTGCGCAAGCGTGCATCAAGCCCGTCACGCAGGAGACACCATGGCATGCGCCAACTTTACCTGAGCTGCTGAGCAGTGCCGGCACACAGTCGGCCGCCTCGATCATTCTGCAACGGCGTAGCGCACAATCATTGGATGGCGTGGGCTCAATCCCGGCAGCAACATTCTACCGCATGCTGGACATGACCTTACCGCGCCGCCGTGTGCCACCTTGGGATGTCATTGAATGGCCACCACGTATTCATCTGGCTTTGTTTGTTCATCGCGTCGAGGGTCTTGTGCCGGGCTTGTATATTTTTGTACGCAATCCCGATAGTGTCGCCACTTTACGTAAAGAAATGTCGGCCGAGTTTGAGTGGCTGCAGGTAGCAGACTGCCCCGCACATCTCTTGTTATTTCGACTGGTGAGCGCCGATGCACGCGATACCGCACGCGCCTTGTCTTGCCACCAGGAGATCGCGGCGGACGGCGCGTTCAGTCTTGGCATGCTTGCCGAATATGAGACCAGTCTGGCGCAAGGGTCATGGTTATACCGTGCATTATTTTGGGAAGCGGGAATTGTCGGGCAAGTACTGTATCTCGAAGCGGAAGCGGCAGGCGTGCGTGGCACGGGGATTGGTTGTTATTTTGATGATGCGGTACATGATGTGCTTGGCATCAAGGGTAACTTGTTACAGAGCCTGTATCACTTCACCGTCGGTACGGCGCTGACGGATGAGCGTTTACAGACACTGCCGCCGTATGCGGGACGAGACGATTAATAGTGATAATAGTCAAGTGAAGTTAAAATCAATTCGAGCGCGGCCTCGGATTGTTCGTATTCATCCCCGGAGGTATCCAGCGCAATAAAGATAATCTGATCTCGCGTATTAAACCGGTAAAATTCATGAATGGAATCCCTATTGATATGCACCTCTCTGAAGTTGACGACAAATTTCTGCGTTTCCTTCAATCCGTCAATATCTCTGCGCTGTATGGCTGATTGCGTAATAGGCTGTGGCGTTCGCTCGTTGAAAGCGATGTCACGCTTGTTGTAACGGCTGGCAAATTCCTTCAACGAGGCGTCATACTGTCGAAATCCTGCTTTCAGGTCGGGATCATTTTTATGGCGTATCTCTATCACAATCTGCGTGATGCCGGGGTTTTGGTTTTTCATGTAAACATAACGCACATCGACGGCGTTATAGTCATCGTTTACCACCCAGTCTTCATACAGGCTGAAAGAAAGCCGATCTTTGTGGTAGACGTGGGTAGCCTGCAAGCCTTTACAGCCTGCCAATAACATTGGAAACACTGCCAGCAGGATAAAAAGGGAATTTGATTTTAGTGTGACCATCATATATTTTGGGATGCGCCAGCCCTGGCTTCAACCGGCTATTTGGGGCCGAGATATTTGAACGAGCCCAAGATTAACTCAAACCCTGCCGCAGTTTTTTCATATTCATCCTCAACGGTATCCAGGGTGATAAAGACAATCTCGTCTTTCACATCAATACGGTAAAATTCGCGGATGGAATTCTCATCAATAAGGTCCGTAATAACAAACTTCTGCGTCTCCCGCAGGCCTTCATGGCCTTTGCGTTGTACTTTTGATTGAATCCAGGGTTGTTGTTGTTTGGGCTGAAGCTTGGCAACAATATCAAATTTTTTGAAACGGGCCGCGTATTGCTCTAGCAAAGAGGAAGTGTCTTTTTTAGCGTGTGCGGCATATTCCCATTGCGGTTTGAAATATATCTCCATCAGTATCAGCGAGGCACCGGTGGTATCCACGCCAATGGAACGCCTCGATCCGGGAGCCATATAATCTTCTTTTGCTACCCA
>JANNJI010000026.1:0-4633 GCA_031405795.1 Gammaproteobacteria bacterium | reverse complement strand
CGGCCACTTGGAGAGGTGCTTGTTGGTGTTGTCGCCGATGGTGTAGGCCTTCCACGAATCGGGCTTGAGCCGCTCGTTTTCCTCCTCGACCTTGTCGAGCCAGCCGTCGTGACCCGGCGTGAAGATCGCGTGCGAGAACATGCGCCTGGTGCCGGCCTCCCTGTTGATCCGCTCGCGCGTATCGGCCTTCATCTGATTGGTGAGGAAGGAGAACTTCTCATCCACCGAGTAGGAGCCGCTGATGCAGGCCACCTTGGTGTCGCTGTCGAGGAAGATCTCCTTGAAGTAGTTCGGGAACATGAGGTCGTCGATGGTCTGCGGCTTGCCGACCAGGAGCGGGTTCCAGCCCGCCTTGCCGACCGCCTCGCGCTGCGACACGAAGGTTTGATAACCTATATCGATATACCCCGACACCACGGAATAAACAATCATGAACAAACCCACCGAAGGACAGCGTGAAGGCAGCTTACAAGCGCCTACCCGCCACCCGCTGCAATGGCAGGATGCAAAATTTTATGACGAAAAAGACTTGATGACGGAACTTGAGCGAGTCTTTGATATTTGTCATGGCTGCCGTCGGTGCGTGAGTCTGTGTCACTCATTTCCGACCTTGTTTGATCTGGTTGATGAATCGGCAACGATGGAAGTCGATGGTATTGCTAAACAAGATTACTGGAAAGTGGTCGAACATTGTTATCTGTGTGATCTATGCTACATGACAAAATGCCCCTATGTGCCACCGCATGAATGGAATGTGGACTTTCCGCATTTGATGTTACGTGCCAAGGCGGTTAAATTCAAAAATCACGGGGCATCGTTACGTGACAAGGTGTTAAGTTCAACGGATACTGTGGGTAAGTTTGTTGGAATACCGATTGTTGTGCAGGTAGTGAACGCGGCGAATCGTACGCCGGTTTTGCGCAAGACTTTGCAAGCGGTGTTGGGTGTACATGAACACGCGCCTGTTCCGCAATATCACAGTGATACATTGCGTAAACGTGTTAAAAACAATATATCCACTACGGTGTCAGCGATACGCGGGACTCTCACCAAGGGGCGGGTTGCGTTATTTGCCACGTGTTACGGTAATTACAATGAGCCGCAGCTGGGCGAAGATCTGCTGGCAATATTTGCACACAATGATATTGAAGTACGACTGGTAGAAAAAGAGCAGTGTTGTGGCATGCCAAAGTTGGAGTTAGGTGATTTGGATGCGGTGGCAAAGGCAAAAGAAGCCAATATTCCCCAGCTTGTGCGCTTGGTTGATGAAGGCTGGGACATTGTTGCGCCCATTCCATCCTGTGTCTTGATGTTTAAACAAGAGTTGCCCTTGATGTTCCCAAATGACGCCGATGTGCAAAAGGTAAAAAAGGCAATCTTTGATCCATTTGAATACTTAATGTTGCGCCACAAAGAAGGGTTGTTTAAAACAGATTTTCATCAACCGTTGGGTAAAGTGGCCTACCATGCCGCCTGCCATCAGCGGGTGCAAAATATCGGCACAAAAACCCGCGAGGTATTATCACTCGTGCCAAATACGCAAGTATTGGCGATTGAGCGTTGCTCCGGGCATGATGGTACGTATGCTGTGAAAAAAGAATACCACGATATTGCAATGAAGATTGTCAAGCCGGTAGTCGACCGTGTCAAAGACATGCAGGCGGATCACTACACCAGCGATTGTCCAATGGCCGGCCGCTTTATCGAAAACGGCATGGCTGATCACAGTGCGACAGAACACCCCATGCAATTGCTGAGGAAGGCTTATGGAATCTAATTCAGTCATAAGACAAGGCGGAACCATGCATAAAATACGTCGTGAAGATTTGCTTTCGCTTGAAGAATACGCCAAACGTCGCAATATATTTCGCGATGAAGTGTTGGTGCATAAGAAACATCGTCAGGTGCATTTAGGTGATCACATCACCTTGTATTTTGAGGATCGCCTGACGATACAGTACCAGGTTCAGGAAATGTTACGTACCGAACGCATTTTTGAGATGGAAGGAATCGCGGATGAATTGGCTGCGTATAATCCGCTAATCCCCGATGGGTGTAACCTGAAAGCAACCATGATGATTGAATACGTTGATGTCGATGAACGCCGTGATGCCTTAGCCAAATTAATCGGTGTGGAAGACAAAATTTGGTTACAAGCAGCAGGGCAGGATAAAGTCTTTGCCATGGCCGATGAAGATATGGAACGCTCCAACGAGGAAAAAACCTCCGCCGTGCATTTTCTGCGGTTTGAATTCACCTCGACTATGGTTCAGAGACTGAAATCGGGTGGGGTCTTAGCGGCCGGGGTGGACCATCCTGAGTGCCGCATTGCGGTTGCCGCCTTACCCAAAGAAACCCACGCGTCGCTAATCGCCGATTTTGACTGAAAAAAGTGCAGCTTGCGGTTTTTTGACCCGTTGGCTGCATTAAAAGAGCTATCCTTTACAACAGTAACTGCAGTTTAAGATGGCGCTCCCAAGGGGTTTCGAACCCCTGTTGCCGGCGTGAGAGGCTGGTGTCCTAGGCCACTAGACGATGGGAGCTGAAGGTTTTCCTGGTATTCGCAGGTTTTCAGAGCTGTTATTATACGTCTATCTACCACAGTCTTAAATAAATAGTTGTTATACAGTTGATGGACAATACGGCAACAGCCACCTCCCCAAGGATTATTCCGCGTTCTGCGCACAATATTTCGCGTGCGAATATCAGTGAACATGCGGTAAAAGTTTTGTATCGTCTGCGTGAAGCGGGTTTTGCTGCTTATCTGGTTGGCGGTGGGGTGCGTGATTTATTGCTGGGCCTGCGCCCCAAAGATTTTGATGTTGCCACTAATGCCACACCCGAACAACTCAAAGATTTGTTTCGTAATTGCCGGTTAATTGGCCGACGGTTTCGTCTGGCCCACATTCACTTTGGCCGGGATATCATCGAAGTGGCTACTTTTCGCGGTCATCACTCCCAGTCGGATGAAATAGAGCAATCGCACATGCGCGATGGTATGTTGTTGCGTGATAATGTCTACGGTACCTTAGCGGAAGATGCCTGGCGGCGCGATTTTACGGTGAATGCACTGTATTACAACATTGCTGATTTTAGTCTGGTCGATTATACCGGCGGCATGGAAGATTTAGCGTCTCGCCGGTTACGCATGATTGGTGATCCGATGGTGCGTTTCCAGGAAGATCCGGTACGTATATTACGTGCGATCCGTTTTGCTGCAAAACTGGAGTTCAGCTTGGATGACAGTGTTGCCCAGGCAATTGAACAATTGCGTACACGGTTGTTTGCAGTACCACCGGCACGGTTGTTCGATGAGTTGGTCAAATTATTCCTTAAAGGTCATGGCGTCCGCACCTACGAACTGCTTCGCCAATATGATTTACTCAATGTGTTATTTCCTGCGACTGATCACGCGCTCAAGCACGACGCGGCATTTGCGGATCGGTTTATTCGGCAGGCCCTGACCAATACGGATCAGCGAGTCGCCGAGAATAAGCCGGTGACACCGGCATTTTTATTTGCGGCCATGTTGTGGCTGCCGCTCACCCAGCAGGCAAAGACGCTGCAGGCACAGAAGATGTCGCCGATTCAAAGTATTCAGGAAGCTAGCATGGATAGCTTGAATGATCAAAGCAAGGCCATTGCTTTGCCAAAACGGTTTCGCTTACCGATTCGTGAAATATGGTCCGGGCAGTTTCGTTTGGAAAAACGCCAGGGGCGGCGTGCGGTGTGGTTCTTGGAACAACCTCGGTTTCGTGCGGCCTATGACTTTTTGTTGTTACGGCAGCAGGCGGGTGAAGCGGGGTTAGATGAAATTTGCGAATGGTGGACACTGTTTCAAACCGTGGATGCACATGAACGCAAACAAATGTGTCAGGCCCTGCAGCAGTCGCGGTATAAACCGATTAAGCGTGAGTCTTAACCTGGCACATGCCCGCTACGCGTGTGTATATTGGCCTGGGCAGCAATCTCAATGATCCGATCTTACAAATTCACACTGCCTTGCAATCGTTAGCCAACGTGCGGGATTCATCATTACTGGCACACTCCTCTTTGTATCGCAATCCACCTCTGGGGCGATTGCGACAACCGGACTATGTCAATGCCGTCGCGACATTGGATACCCATTTATCCGCTTTGGCCTTGTTGGATGCGCTGCAAGGTATTGAACAAGCCAGTGGTCGTGTGCGAACTGCCGAACACTGGGGACCGCGCACACTGGATCTGGATATGCTGTTGTATGGAGAAGAAGTCATCCAGCATCCGCGGTTATGTGTCCCACATCCAGGGCTATCGCAACGCAATTTTGTTTTGTATCCTTTGGGGGAGATTGCCCCGGATTTAATGATCCCAGGTTACGGGCAATTGCGTGACTTGTTAAACCAGTGTACTGCCGAAGGTCTGGAGCGAATTGCACCGTGACGACTAAACCGTTGGATTTTATTGTGGTGGACGGACCGGTTGGGGTGGGAAAAACCACGCTGGCCACACGGCTGGCTGACGGCCTTGGCCACGGCCAGCGTGTTGGCGTTGGACTGCTTGACCACGCCCACGCCGACCGCGGGATTGCCGTTGACCCGCACCGCGTTGCGATCGTCGGCCGCCCCGAGTTCGGCATAGCCCACGTCGCGCA
>JANNJI010000025.1:0-5317 GCA_031405795.1 Gammaproteobacteria bacterium | reverse complement strand
GGCGCGGACAACGTTAATAGGGTTGCTTGAGCCGATACATTTGGCCAACACATCATGGATCCCCACCACATCAAATACCGCACGCATCGGTCCACCCGCGATAACACCGGTACCGGTAGATGCAGGCTGCATGTACACCTTGGACGATCCATGTGAGGAATTCACCGGATGCTGTAATGTTCCGTTGGTCAATGCAACATGTACCATATTTCGGCGTGCATGTTCCATTGCCTTGGAGATCGCACTGGGTACTTCACGTGCCTTGCCCATACCAAAGCCGACACGGCCCTGGCCATCACCCACCACAGTGAGCGCGGAAAAACTCATAATACGACCGCCTTTCACCACTTTTGTTACACGACGCACCGCGATCAGGCGTTCTTGCAAACCATCCTGTACGCTGGTGGTCGTAACACCTTCTTTTCCTGCATTTGCCTGGGGGGCATTACTCATATTTAGAACTCCAATCCAGCTTGACGTGCGGCATCAGCCAATGCCTTCACACGTCCGTGATATTTAAACCCTGAACGATCAAACGCGACTACCGAGATGCCGACAGCCTTTGCTTTTTCTGCGATCGCTTTACCAACTATTGCGGCAGCTTCTGCATTGCCGGAATTTTTTACCGCGTTACGAATCTCTTCTTGCAGTGTTGATGCTGCAGCCAGCACTTGACCACCATTCGGCGCGATAATTTGCGCATAAATATGCTGTGGTGTGCGGTGAACCGTTAACCGATTAACACCCAATTCGCGAATCTTAGCGCGGGTACGGGTTGCACGACGTAAACGAGTAATTTTCTTGTCCATTGCTGTATTACCTGCTATTTCTTCTTCGCTTCTTTGAGAATGATCTTTTCGCCCGCATATTTCACGCCCTTACCTTTGTAAGGTTCTGGCGGACGAAAACCACGAATATCTGCCGCTACCTGGCCAACCGCATGTTTATCCACACCTTTGACAATAATTTCCGTTTGGGTTGGCGTTTCTACAGTGATACCTTCCGGCACGATGTAGTTAACGGGGTGGGAATAACCTAAGGTCAGATTCAGTTTTTTACCTTGAGCCGCAGCGCGATAACCTACGCCCACCAGCTCCAATTTCTTCTCATAACCCATGTGCACACCTTGCATTAGATTACGCATCACAGCACGCGTTGTCCCTGCATGCATCTCTGAACCAACATGGCCATTCGGTGTGAAGCTTAACGCATTATCACTTTGTTCCAGCTTGACGGTGGTATGAACCTTAAATTGCAACGTTCCTTTTGCACCTTTTACGCTCACGCTCTGCCCGTTAATGGTGACCTGCACACCGCTTGGAATCGCTATTGGAGTTAATCTGGCCATGACTGCTTATACCTATTTATATTACTGTACGTAACACAGAACTTCGCCACCTTCACCGAGTTTGCGTGCGGCACGATCCGTCATTACGCCTTTTGACGTAGAGATTATCGCCACACCCAAACCACCCATAACCTTCGGCAGTTCATCCTTCGATTTATACACACGCAACCCGGGAGAACTGACTCGGCGAATCTTTTCGATTACCGGTTTACCCAGGTAATATTTGAGATCCACGTTTAACACAGCCTTGCCATCCACTGTTTCAGCATTGAAATCGGCAATATAGCCTTCGTCTTTCAATACTTGTGCAACTGCTACTTTTTGTGTCGAGTGCGGCATCCGTACGACTTTTTTATTCGCAGCAAGCGCGTTACGAACCCGAGTCAACATGTCTGCAATTGGATCATTTAACATTGTTTAGTTACTCCTGAAATATCCGCTCTACCAGCTTGACTTGACTAAGCCGGGGGCTTCGCCGCGCATCGCAACTTCACGCAGTTTATTGCGGCACAACCCAAATTTACGGTAAACCGCATGTGGGCGGCCGGTTAAGCGACAACGCCGTTGCACGCGACTTGGCGATGCATTACGCGGCATTTTCTGCAATTGGCGTAGTGCCTCTTCCCGCTCATCATCCGAGGTCTTCGGACTCTTAATTTTTGCTTTAAGCATTTTACGCTTTGTCGCGCAACGTTTTACCGTGGCGATACGCTTCGTTTCACGCTCAATCATGGAAGTTTTTGCCATGGGTCTGCGCTCCTTATGCCCTGCCCTTGAGGGGTAAATTAAATGCTTCTAATAACGCACGTGCTTCTTCGTCGGTTTTCGCTGTTGTGGTGATGGTAATATCCATACCACGGATTGCATCGATCTTGTCGTATTCAATCTCAGGGAAAATGATTTGTTCACGCACGCCCATGCTGTAATTGCCACGTCCATCAAACGAACGGGAATTCAAACCACGAAAATCACGAATACGTGGAATCGCAACGCTGATCAGGCGGTCCAGAAATTCATACATACGCTCGCGACGCAGCGTCACTTTACAGCCAATCGGATACCCATCACGTACTTTGAAACTGGCTACGGATTTGCGTGTTTTAGTGATCACCGGCTTCTGCCCGGCAATCTTGGTCATATCCGCCACAGCATTATCAATCATCTTACGATCCGCCGTTGCCTCACCCACACCCATATTCAGGGTGACCTTGGTAATACGCGGCACTTCCATCACCGACTTGTAGCCAAACTTCTCTACCATTTGCTTGGTGATGGTATCTTTATACTGATCATGTAAACGGGCCATTGTCTGTTTCCTACTCAATTAAGTGTCGAGCACTTCATTGTTTGATTTTAAAATACGTACCTTGCGGCCATCCTGTAAGGTCTTGAAACCCACGCGATCCGGTTTACCGGTTGCGGGGTTATAAATCGCCACATTCGAAACATGAATCGACATCTCAAGGTCAATAATGCCACCGGCCACACCAAGATTCGGATTGGGGCGCTGATGTTTCTTAACGATGTTCACGTTTTCAACGATCACGCGATCCTGTTCAGTGAGAATCTTTGTCACCAAACCACGTTTACCCCGATCCTTACCGATGAGGACCACCACTTCGTCGCCTTTGCGAATTTTGCTTGCCATTGCCTTTTGCCTTACAACACTTCAGGTGCTAAAGAAATAATTTTCATGAAACTTTCGGTACGTAACTCACGCGTTACCGGTCCGAAAATACGTGTGCTCGGCGGATTCATTGATTGACGGCAGCGTTCCCGGCTTCAACTACGACATCGTGGCTGGCGTCGACTACGTCCTCGACATCAGCAGGCCAATTGGCTCCCGGGTGACGTCGCTGACGCGCAATGGACAGCCCGTGCAGGACGCCGACTCCTTCACAATGGCGCTGCACGACTACCGGCAGCAGGGCGGTGGCGGATTCGCGATGCTGAGTGGCGCGCCGGTCGTCTACGACAAGCAGGAGTCGATCCGCCAGTTGCTTATCGACGAAGTGAAGCGAAAGGGTACGCTCAAGCCGGAGGACTATTTCGTCCGAAACTGGCGCCTGGCACCCGACACGATCGTCGGTCCCGCCTATCGCGCCATGCGACGCGGACCCTTCGACCGGCCGCGTCCGGCGACACTACCCCGATCACCATGACCGATCCGTTGCGCGTGTTCGTCAATGCAGAAGGCGTCGACGTGCCCGCCGGCGCGACGGCGATCGACTGCGTGCGCGTCTGGCGTGGTGACGAAGCGGACGCAGTCGCGTCGGGTAAGCGAGTGATCACCGACAGCAGGGGACTCCCCATCGAATCCGCGACGAAAGCGGTGGCAGGCTCCATCTATAGAACAGTGACGAACCGTGCCGCTCATGACGCCTGAGTCGACTCGGGTCCCCGAGTCAACGCGACCGATTGGTGTCGAGATTCTCCGGCGCCTGCCAAAGGCGGAGCTGCATTGCCACCTGGATGGCTCGGTTCGTCCGGAGACGCTGCTCGATCTCGCCAAACAGCGCGGCATTTCGATGCCCAAGACCACCGCCCGCGCCCTGCGCGACTACATGACGGTGCGCGACGCGCAGTCACTGGAGGATTACCTCAAGCGCTTCGAGGTGACGCTGTCGGTCATGCAGCGGGCCGACGCGCTCGAACGCATCGCGTACGAGTTGGCCGAGGACGCGCACCACGACGGCGTTTTCTATATCGAAGTCCGTTTCTCACCGGTGCTCACCGCGCGGGAAGGCCTGCGGGAGCAGGACGCGGTCGAGGCGGTGATCAAGGGGCTGCAGCGCGCCGAGGGCGACTACGGCATCATCGCGCGCGTGATCGTTACCGCCATGCGACACATGTCGCCCGAGCACTCGATGGAAATGGCGCGCGTCGCGGTGACGTACCGTCATCACGGCGTCGCCGGCTTCGACTTGGCGGGCGCCGAGCTCGGCTATCCGGCAGCGAGTCATGCGGGCGCGTTCGAGTACGCGCGCGGACACGACGTCGCGTGCACCTGTCACGCGGGTGAAGGCGACGGTGGAGCGTCGGTGCGGCAAGCGATTCACGTTTGCTGCGCCCATCGCATCGGGCACGGCACGCGCCTGTTCGAGGATCCGTCGCTGTTGGAGTTCGTGAACGATCGGCGCATCCCGATCGAGATCTGCCTCACGAGCAACGTGCAGACGCACGCCGCGCCGTCGTACGCCACCCACCCAGCCCGCAAATACTTCGACGCGGGCCTCAAGGTGGTGTTCAACACCGACAACCGCCTGATGAGCGGCACGACGCTCACCGACGAGTACGCGCACGCGGCGACTCACCTGGGGTTCACGTTCGGCGAACTGGCGCGCGTGGCCATGAACGGATTCGATAGCGCCTTCCTTCCGTGGAAGGAGCGTCAGGCGCTCATCGCCCAGGCCCGTGGCACGATCGAGCGCTTGGCGCGAGAGGTGCTGGCATGACGTCGCCGTACGGCGCCGCGGCAGCTCGCGTTGCCGCAGACGCCATCAAGTCGCGGGTCCGGCAGACGCCGCGGGTCGGCATTGTGCTCGGCTCGGGCCTTGGCGGAATTGCCGACGCGATCGAGAATGCCACGCGCATCAAGTACAAGGACATTCCCGGATTCCCGGACGCGACGATTCCCGGCCACGCCGGCGAGCTGATCTGCGGTACGCTCTCAGGTGTGCCAGTGGCAGCGCTCTCGGGCCGCTTTCATATGTATGAGGGTCACGACGTTGCCTTGGCCGCGTTCCCGGCTCGCGTGGTTCACGCGCTTGGCGCCTCGACGCTGGTGGTGTCCAACGCAGCCGGTGGACTTCGCAAGACGCTCGGCCCCGGGACGCTGGCGCTGATCACGGACCACATCAATCTCACGTCGCGCAACCCGCTGACTGGGCACCTCGAGCCGGGCGACACCCGCTTTCCGGACATGTCGGACGCTTACGACGCCAAGCTGCGGAAGCTCGCGCTCGCCGA
>JANNJI010000024.1:0-3541 GCA_031405795.1 Gammaproteobacteria bacterium | reverse complement strand
CAGTGCTGTTAGTTATTATGATGAATTCAGAATAACAATTACACCCACCTGCAAAGGGCCGCAATACAACAGGCCGTCACACAACCGTGCCGGCCTTCATGATGATATCAACCAGCTCCTGCGCACTCTTGGGCCCGATATCAAAAATCATATCGTCGTCGGTAACCGCACCGGCGTCTTTGAGTACCGCCGGTTCATTGGCATCAAACTTTTTACCCACCACCACATCCACTGCAATCGGAATCTTGGCGCCGCGTTTGTTCATCTTGTCGATCAAGGCCTTGGCAGTTGGCACCAGATCCGCTTCACATAGCGACTTGCCGATCTTTTTGCCGGTTGCCAGCAAAAAGGTATTCGCAATACCGCCGCCGACGACC
Organism: Gammaproteobacteria bacterium; assembly: GCA_031405795.1. Classification (GTDB taxonomy): domain Bacteria; phylum Pseudomonadota; class Gammaproteobacteria; order UBA6429; family Thiohalophilaceae; genus JACQBC01. The sequence continues at coordinate 3,164 of JANNJI010000024.1, read as the reverse complement.
ATCTGATCTACTTTTTCCGATAACGATTCCAACACTGTCAACTTGGTTGACACCTTGGAACCGCCAACGATGGCGACCATCGGCCGCTTGGGATTCAGCAAGGCTTTGGTTAATGCCTCTAATTCTTCGGTCAACAAAATACCGGCGCAGGCAATCGGTGCAAATTTGGCAACACCGTGGGTGGAACCTTCGGCACGGTGCGCGGTACCGAATGCATCCATCACAAACACATCACACAGCGCCGCATATTTTTTGGCGGTGTCATCAACGTTTTTCTTTTCGCCTTTGTTGAAGCGCACATTTTCCAGCAGTACCAATTCGCCGTCAGCCACAGTAAAGCCGCCGTTGATCCAATCTTTGATTAATCGCACGGGTTTGCCGAGTTTCTTGCTCATGTCATCGGCCACTGGCTTGAGTGAATTCTCTTCCGAATACACGCCCTCTTCCGGACGGCCCAGATGCGACATCACCATCACCTTGGCACCCGCCTTCAAACAATGTTGAAAGGTCGCCATGGATGCGGAAATACGCGCATCGGATGTCACCTTGCCATCCTTCACCGGCACATTAAGATCCGCACGGATCAGTACACGTTTACCTTTGAGATTCTGATCTACCAGCTTTTTCACCGACATGGATATATCTCCGCCTGAATTTGAAAGAAATTTGCGAACCCGTTAGTTGATTTCGCAGGGTTGGCAAATGTCTCTTTGATAAACTGTATAAAACATAGGGTGGGCATAAATGCCCACCCCACATTGATATTACCTGTTACATACGAGCAAGATTATTTCGCGACGTGCTGTACCAAACGCAACATGTTGCAGGTATAGCCATATTCGTTGTCGTACCACGCCACCACTTTAACGAAGGTGCTGTCGAGCGCAATGCCCGCTTCCGCATCAAACGTGGAAGGTGCGGTGTTACCCACGAAATCGGTGGAAACCACCTTCTCATCGGTGTAACCCAACACGCCCTTCATCTCGCCTTCTGAGGCCTTCTTCATGGCAGCACAGATCTGTTCGTAGCTGGCTTCCTTGATTAATTCGACGGTGAGATCGACAACGGAAACGTCTGAGGTCGGGACGCGGAATGCCATACCGGTGAGTTTTTTGTTGAGTTCCGGCAGCACCTTACCGACGGCCTTGGCGGCGCCGGTTGAGGATGGAATAATATTTTCCAGAATACCACGACCACCGCGCCAGTCTTTGCTGGAGGGGCCATCAACGGTTTTCTGGGTGGCGGTGGCGGCGTGTACGGTGGTCATCAGGCCACGTTTGATACCGAAGTTATCTTGCAATACTTTGGCAACCGGTGCCAAACAATTCGTGGTACAAGAAGCCGCGGAAACAATGGACTGGCCCGCGTAGGTCTTGTGATTTACGCCGTAAACAAACATTGGTGTATCATCTTTCGAAGGGGCAGACTGAACCACTTTCTTGGCACCTGCTTTGATGTGCGCCTGGCAGGAGTCGAGGGTCAGGAAGAAGCCGGTGCAATCAATCACGATGTCCGCGCCTACTTCGTTCCACTTCAGGTTGGCGGGATCTTTTTCAGCGGTCAAACGGATCTTCTTGCCGTTAACCACCATGTTACCGCCTTCGACCTTGATCTCACCATTAAAGCGGCCATGCACGGAATCATACTTCAGCATGTACGCCAGATAACTTGGTTCAAGCAGATCATTGATAGCGACGATTTCGATATCTTTAAAATCTTTAGCGACAGCACGGAACACCATCCGGCCAATACGACCAAAGCCGTTAATACCAACTTTAATTGCCATGTATTTTCTCTCCCAGATTTTTTAAGTAATAAATTTTTATAAAACCGATTCAACCGCCTTCACCACGTTTTCCACGGTGAAGCCGAATTCCTTGAACAAGACTTTGTCCGGAGCAGATTCGCCGAAACGATCAATACCCACAACGCGACCATTTAAACCGACATACTTGTACCAACCTTCGGTCACGGCAGCTTCTACTGCAACACGTGCGATAACGCTCGGTGGTAACACAGCATCGCGATAGGCTTTATCTTGCGCATCAAACAAGCTGGTGGAAGGCATCGAGACGACGCGGATTTTTTTATCCTTGAGCTGTTCGGCTGCACCCATCGCCAGCTGAACTTCCGATCCGGTAGCGATGATGATGACATCCGGTGTGCCAGCACAATCTTTAAGGATGTATCCACCCTTGGTGATATTGGCAATTTGTGCCACCGTGCGAGTCTGGTGTGGTAAATCCTGACGCGAGAAGATCAAACAGGAAGGACCGTGCTTGCGTTCAATGGCTTGTTGCCAACACACCGCTGATTCCACCGTATCACACGGACGCCATACCGCCATGTTCGGTATCATGCGCAAGGTGGGGATCTGTTCAACCGCTTGGTGTGTTGGACCATCTTCACCCAGTCCAATGGAGTCGTGGGTATAAACAAAGAGACTGCGGATTTTCATTAATGCGGACATGCGCAAGGCATTACGTGCGTATTCTGAAAACATTAAGAAGGTCGCGCCAAACGGAATAAAACCACCGTGCAGAGCCATCCCGTTCACAATCGCCGACATACCAAATTCACGCACCCCGTAGTTCACGTAATTGGCATCGGTATGACCGACCATGGGTTTAAAACCAGACCATTCGGTCAAATTTGAACAACCCAAATCCGCTGAGCCACCAATCAGTTCCGGCAGTATCGGGGAAAATGCCTCGATTGAGGCCAACGAGGCCTTGCGTGTCGCCACAGTCTTGGCATCACTATTGGCCTTGGCGATGAACGCCGCCGACTTGGCTGACCAGTCCTTGGGTAAATCACCGGCCATGCGTCGCGTATATTCTGCGGCTAATTCAGGGTAGGCTTTTTTATAGGCGGCGAACTTGTCGTTCCAGACCTTTTCGGCGGCTGCGCCTTTCGCCTTAGCATCCCAGGCCGCATAAATATTAGCAGGCACAACAAAGGCGTCATGCTCCCAACCTAAGGCTACTTTGGTTAAGTTAATCTCGTCCTGACCCAGGGGTGCGCCGTGGCAGGCATGACTGCCCGCTTTGTTTGGCGAACCAAAACCAATCGTGGTTTTGCAGCAAATCAGGCTGGGTTTGTCGGTTATTGCCTTGGCCTGCACAATGGCCTTTTTCACCGCGACAGGGTCATGGCCATCGACA
>JANNJI010000023.1:0-3054 GCA_031405795.1 Gammaproteobacteria bacterium | reverse complement strand
CGCCTGTTAATCCAGATGCGGTCCAGTGGTACTGAAGTTGCTGCGAGCGCAGAACAGGCAGAAATTCCGGTTAACCCACTGACAGCCAGGGAGACAGAGGTGTTGCAGCTGATTGCCCTGGGCCATACGTATGGCGAGGTTGGTGACGTCTTGGGAATATCGTCACACACCGTGAACAGCCATATCAAGAACGCGTATCGCAAACTTTCAGTAAATACGGGTGGAGCCGCCGTTGCGCGTGCGGCATCACTGGGCCTGCTCAAGGATCAATAAGTTGGCACATCGTGCCAAGTAGCATTATTCGGGAGGAAGTGCAATTGGCAAGGTAAGTATCAAGCGCGTTCCCACTCCCGTTGTATGTTCGATTTTCAAGGTACCACCGAGGGCATCAGTGCGCCGCTGCATGTTGCCGATTCCACGCCCGTGTTGTCCTTCTTGTATGCCTTTGCCATCATCTTCCACGGTAATACAGATATGTTTGCTGGCAAGATCCGTGGTGCTCGTCAGGATGACCGAGCGAGCCCCCGAATGTTTGAGAGTATTGGTAAACGCCTCCGCCAGGATTCGTTGAATCGCCAGGATGCGAGTGGGGCTGAGATTAGTCATGCAGGGTAATCGCTCGACGCGCCAGGATAATTTTAACCCGACCATTTCGAACGCGGGCTGAAAGCGTTGACGCAGACCTCCGAGTACCACTGCGATATCGCCGTCGACCGAGGCGAGTGCATCGATGGCCATGCGCATCTCCAGCAGGGACTCCTCTACTCGCGCCTCAAGCTCGCGCATGCTGGCTTTGCCAGACTGGATAATGCGTTTTAATACGACGAGACTCGCCCCCAAGCCATCGTGTATGTCGGCGAGAATGCGTCCTCGTTCGTGTACCACGGCTTGCTCGCGCTCAATACCACGCAACCGCTCATGGTGCAGGGTGATCTCGCGAGTCTTTTCCGCCACGCGCCGTTCGAGTTCGATGTTGGCGCGTTCGGTAGCCCGCACCATCTTGATGTGTCGTTCCACAACCAGCGCACAAAATACGATTAACACTCCGGGCCATTGCAGAAATAACAGCTTGGGGCCGTCAATATCCAGCACACCCTGCCAGCGCAAATAATCGTGCAAGGCAATGAACAGGGCGAACAAGATCGCTACCGCGAGCATGATGTGTGATATCGGTCGTGGTCGCTCACGTGCAGCCACAACGAATACAAGCAGGACCATCATCAGGATCGCATTGAGCACACTAAAGCTGACGCGCACTTCCGAAACCCAGGTGCGGTCAAGAAAATACATGAGTGGAATACCTGCCAGGTACAGCGCCAGTATTCCGTACTCCAGGATGCGAATACGGTGGTTGAGGATACGCAGCGCCAAAATGACGATGACTCCGGCAAGGCACTGGTTTAACAAGTAATACAATACTTGTCGCATCGGTCCGAGATCAACCCAGCGGGTGAGAACTTGAATCGTTGCCAGTGTCGCCCAAATAAGCGCAGCCGCCGCGAACCAGCCAAGTGTTGAATCGTTGCGGCGAATGCCCCATAGCGCCAGCGCCAAAAATCCACCGAGTCCGACCATGGCGGCAAACATTTGAGTCATGCGCGCTAATAGTACACGCGGTTCTATCTCAGCGTTGACGGCGGCTGCATCGCCAAGGGTAATACGCGGTAAACCGGCACGGCTTTGTGCATTGCCTCTCACACGAATGTGCAAAACATTCGCGCCTGCCTTTAGCATCGTCGGCGGAATGATCTGAATGACAGGTGCAACAAAAACGCCCGAACCTGGCGGCGTGGCACCTTCACCCGTACGCACCAGCAATTGCTCATTGAGATGAAACTCCAGTGTTTTCGAACGGGCGAATGGCAGGCTAAGCGCATAGCTGCGATCAGCTTCAGGCTGCAAGGTAAACCGAACCCGATACCACGCCGCTCCCCTGAGACCGGGTTGGGTATAGTACCAGTTGTCCGGCAAGTTAACGGTTTGCCACGCGACAGTGTCGTCTGGAATCACGCGTGCATTACTGACGACGATCTCCGCTTGTTCAAGCACAAGCAGTGACTCGTTGGCCGAGACGGACAAACTGCTACTCAGGTAGGCCATGAATGCAATTGTGTATAACAGGTATGTCTGCATTGCTGTCGTTTCTTAATTTTCCATGCTGATTTGAATTCGTATAGAGATAAAACCATATTCCCCGACAGATCGCCATCACTTGATCAAGGGATTCCCGCGAACACGATTTCTGGGTAATGTATTTCGCATGAACCGGTAACAGTTTCGTCGCCAACGGCGAAAGAGCCTGAGACCCACTGTAAATCTAAATGAGTAAAGAGGAACGTGCAATGGAAACCATGAATCGATTATCGGCCCTAATCACGATGCTGCTGTGCATCGTTCAACTCACGGCTTGTGGTGGTGGTGGTGGCGATTCAGCCGCTGCGCCATTGCCCAACAACACGCCGCGTTTTGCGTATGTAGCAAATTCCACTGATGACACTGTTTCCATCTACACAGTGGATGCGGTCACGGGACAATTGCGCCACAACGGTTACGTGCTGGCGGGCGACGGCCCCACTTCCGTCACCGTCGATCCTTCAGGCCGATTTGCCTACGTGGCGAATAGTCTCTCTCACAATATTTCGGTCTACACCATCAATGCCAGTACTGGGGCGCTGACGAGCATCGGTGCGGCCGTGGCAGCGGGCAACGGCCCCAATTCTGTCACTGTCGACCCTTCAGGCCGATTTGCTTATGTGGCGAATTTCAACGACGACACCATCTCCGCCTACGCCATCAACACCACCCCCGGGGCACTCCTCAGTGTCGGTGCGGCCGTGGTGACGGGGAATAGCCCCACTTCCGTCACCGTCGATCCTTCAGGCCGATTTGCCTACGTGGCAAATATCAACGCTGCGTAGCTTTGCCACCATCTTTAGCACGTCATCCCGCACGCATTCATCGTGCCCCGGCATGTAGGAGTAGCTGCAGTTCTGAAAGGTGAGGCCGCCGTAGTGCCGCGCAATGCTGAAAAAGCCGTGGCTCACATTGCACAGG
>JANNJI010000022.1:0-13265 GCA_031405795.1 Gammaproteobacteria bacterium | reverse complement strand
TCGTCATCACCAATCGGCGTTTCCATGGAAATGGGTTCTTTGGCGATTTTCAGCACCTTGCGGATCTTGTCTTCCGGCATTTCCATGCGTATGGCCAATTCTTCCGGTGTGGGTTCTCGTCCCATTTCCTGCAACATCTGTCGCGATATACGGTTGAGCTTGTTAATGGTTTCAATCATGTGTACGGGGATACGAATGGTGCGTGCCTGATCCGCAATGGAACGCGTGATCGCCTGGCGAATCCACCAGGTTGCATAGGTTGAAAACTTGTAACCACGACGATATTCGAATTTGTCCACGGCCTTCATTAAACCGATATTGCCTTCCTGGATCAAATCCAAAAATTGTAAACCACGGTTGGTATATTTCTTGGCAATGGAAATGACCAGGCGCAGGTTCGCCTCCACCATTTCTTTCTTGGCCCGGCGTGCCTTGGCCTCACCCAGCGACATGCGGCGATTGATTTCCTTGATCTCGCTAATCTTAAGGCCGCACTCATTCTCCAGGGTAATCAGCTTTTGTTGCGCCTTGACGATTTCATCCTCGTGCTGTTTTAAAATCAGGGAAAACGTCTTGCCGGAGATGATGTGATCTTTCAACCACTTTGCATCTGTTTCATGTTCTGGAAAGGTGGTGACAAATTCCCTGCGTGGCATATGTGCTTTGTTGATGCAAATATCCATGATCACACGTTCATGAGAACGAATCCGCTCAACCAGGGCGCGCATATTTTTTTGCAAGTGCTCCGTCATGCGCGCATTGAGTTTTAATGTCATTACCTCGGCGATCAGTTCCTCGCGCGCCTTCTCGGTTTTTTTATCGCTATTACCGTGTTTAGCGATAGTGGCGACATATTTTTTGTGGCATTTTTGCAGACGTGCGAAATGTTCCCGCGCTACTTCAGGATCAGGGCCGGTATCGACGGTCTCTTCTTCTTCACCTTCAACACCTTCGGCAGCAACGACTTCAACATCGACCTCGGCGACAGATTCAGCCATGATTTCGGCTGGCGTAGGAATTTCCTGGGGGGCGTTTGGATCGATAAAGCCGGTGATAATCTCGCTGAGCTTGGCTTGTCCGACTTCAAACAAATCAACATAGCGTAACATTTCACCGACGGTGTGCGGATACGCAATGAGTGCAGAGAGCATTTGGTTGAGCCCCTCTTCAATGCGCTTGGCAATTTCAATTTCACCCTCGCGGGTCAGCAATTCAACCGCACCCATTTCACGCATGTACATGCGCACCGGATCGGTAGTACGGCCAAATTCACTGTCCACTGTCACCAGTGTGGCGGCAGCTTCTTCAGCCGCATCTTCATCGACAGTGGTGGTGTCATGCATTAACAGCGCATCCGTGTCGGGCGCAGTTTCATGCACGGCAATACCCATGTCATTGATCATGGCAACGATGTCTTCGATCTGTTCCGGATCGACAATGTCATTGGGGAGGTGATCATTGAGCTCCGCGTAGGTCAGGTAACCTTGTTCCTTACCTTTTGCGATTAACAGCTTCAATTGCGATTGTTGTTGGGTTTCCGTCATAATTCTCTCTAAATACCTACTATTATACAGGTTAATCGGCTGGGACAGAAAATCCGCACATTTTAACCGATCATATGCAACTTATCTAATAAACGCTGGAACTATCTAAACGGGGCCGGAGGTGGCTTGCTCAGGGAGCAACAGCTGCTTAAGTTCAGCTTTTTCTTCAAGGCTTAAAGCCCCGAGATTGGCTTTTGCCAAAAGATATTCCGTTCGGGCTTCGCGATGTTGCGCCACAAGCCGATTCAGGGCGCCCAAGAGTTCCTGTTTCAAAGAGTCCGGGTTATCGAAGGGGGGTTGCCAACTCGCCAATTTTGCCAATTGCTTACCTTCGTCCGTGTCACGCCAGCGTTCGAGAATGGCTGCCGTGTTTAGAGTAGGATTTTTTTCCAAGGTTTCAAGTAGATCGGACAATAATTCTATGCCCGGTATATCTAAACCGGTAAAACGCTCACGATTCGTCACATGCGCGGCTTGTTCGGGTGCATATAGCAATATCTCAATGGCCTTGCGTACCAGGGAGGGGGCAGCGCGTTGACTGGTATTGGCTATCGATTTTTTTTGTGCTTGTACAGGTGCCGATGTCTCCTGTTCCATACTTATTAACATTGTCGCCAGATCCATCCGGGCCAATTGACCAAGCTGGTTGACCAGCATACTGCGTAAATTTCCCTTTGGCATGCGTACCAACAACGGGCCAGCCAGTTCGACAAGCTGTGCGCGGCCTTCCTGATGGCTCAAATCCGCCTGTTTCTGCAATGCAGAAAAGAAATACTCGGACAGCGGCTGGGCTTGTGTGACCAATGTCTCAAATGCCTCTTTGCCAATCTTTCGTACCAGGGTATCAGGGTCATCGCCTTCGGGTAAAAACATGAAACGTATCGTGCGACCCTCTTGCACTACCGGCAGGGTTTGTTCCAGGGCGCGCCAGGCGGCATCGCGACCAGCCCGATCACCATCAAAGCAGAACACGACCTCCTCCGTCAGACGAAAGAGGCGTTGTAAATGTTCAGGGGTGGTTGCCGTCCCCAAGGTTGCCACGGCATAGGCGATATCAAATTGAGCTAAGGCAACAACATCCATATAGCCCTCAACGACCAGCAAGCGTGGGATATGCCGTAATGCCTGACGTGCCTCATACAGGCCATAAAGTTCCTGGCCTTTATGAAATAACGGTGTTTCCGGGGAATTTAAGTATTTCGGCGACTCCTCTTTATTTAAAACTCGACCACCGAAACCCATCACCCGTCCACGACTATCCCGAATGGGGAACATGATGCGGTTGCGGAAACGGTCGTAGACCCCGCCGCCGTCTTTTTTTATCAGCATGCCCAGGGTGAACAAGACCGCCTCATTTTCCTTGCCCATCGCGTTGGTCAAGCCATCCCAGCCCGGCGGGGCGAAGCCGATATTAAAGCGTGCGGCAATTTCACCGGTTAGGCCACGTGATTTGAGATAGTCCACCGCGACAGCGGCTTGTGGGTGTTGCCGTAGTTGCTGACGGTAAAAGCGATCACAACGCGCCATCAGCTCAAATAAGCTGGCCTGTTCCTGTTTCTGGCTTTGCCGTATCTCGGGCGCCACTTTGGTTTCATACGGAACCTCCACCCCGATCATGCGTGCGAGTTCTTCCACGGCGTCGATAAAATCCAGGTGTTCGTAGGCCATCAAAAAACCAATCGCCGAGCCATGTTGGCCGCAACCGAAACAGTGATAGAACTGCTTGGTCTGGCTGACGGTAAATGACGGGGTTTTTTCGTTATGAAAGGGGCAACAGGCGGTATATTCGCGACCGGCTTTTTTCAACGGCACATGCTTGTCGATGACCTCGACGATATCCACGCGCTGGAGCAGATCATCGATGAATGCTGAAGGGATACGGCCGGCCATGGGCATCATTCTACGATGACAGGTGTAACAGTGACCAGCGACGAACTACGGGGAAGACAGGAAGGCGGGTTAATTATGCCAGGCCCTTGTCCCTCGGCCCGTGTTACTGCGGTTAAGATAATTTCGCTTTAATCTTGGCGCCAATCGCAGCCATGTCCGCGCGGCCTTGCAGTTTGGGTTTGACGGCGGCCATGACTTTGCCCATGTCTTTGATGCTGGCTGCACCGGTGGCGGTAATCGCCTCAACGATGAGCTGATCGATTTGTGCCGTGGGGAGTTGCTCTGGCAGATAGGCGTGGATCACGTTGATTTCTTGTTGTTCTTTTTGCGCCAGATCAGTACGCTTGCCTTGTTCATACAGGGCAATGGATTCCTTGCGCTGTTTGATCATTTTTTCCAGGATTACCAGTACTGCGGCGTCATCGAGGCTGATGCGTTCATCAACTTCTTTTTGTTTGAGCGCGGCAGTCACCAGACGCAGAGTCGCCAGGCGATCTTTCTCCTGGCTTTTCATGGCGACCTTCACATCCTCAAGGATGCGGGTTTTCAGGTCCATCGGGTTGGGGAAACCGGGTTTAGAACAAGCGAGTACGTTGTGAGCTATTACGACCCGATTTTTTCTGGTGACGCTTCACGGCGGCGGCCATTTTGCGTTTCCGGATCGTGGTCGGCTTTTCATAAAATTCGCGGCGACGGATTTCGGACAGGACCCCGGCTTTTTCGCAGGAACGTTTAAAGCGGCGTAGTGCGACATCAAACGGTTCGTTCTCTTTCACTTTTACGGTAGGCATAGGAAAATAGGCACCTTAAATTAACAATTCACTAGTACGAAGGCGCGACATTCTACTGATCCAGGACGGCAAATGCAAAAGAACTCCACATGAAAATGACGAAACCCCAACGAATTTTAGGGATTGAGACCTCCTGCGATGAAACCGCCGTGGCGGTGTACGACAACCAAGCGGGTTTATTGGCTCACGATGTCTACAGCCAGGTGGCCATGCACGCCGAATTTGGTGGGGTTGTGCCGGAGCTGGCCTCCCGTGATCACATCCGTAAGACCCTGCCGTTGTTGAAGAATCTGCTGAAAAATGCAAAGTTAGGGCTTGCTGACCTCACCGGTGTTGCCTATACCGCCGGTCCAGGTCTCATCGGGGCATTGTTAGTGGGGGCCACGTTTGGCCGCAGCCTCGCTTATGCGTTGGGCATACCGGCGATTGCTGTGCATCATATGGAGGGTCACTTACTGGCCCCCATGCTGGAGTCGAATCCGCCCCAATTCCCTTTTATTGCCTTGTTGGTCTCGGGAGGCCATACCCAATTATTCCGGGTTGAAGGGGTAGGCCGTTATCAACTATTGGGCGAATCATTGGATGATGCGGCGGGGGAGGCCTTTGATAAAACCGCCAAGATGCTGGGTTTGCCTTACCCGGGTGGGCCCGAGCTGGCCAAATTGGCACTACAAGGTAACCCAAAGCGGTTTACCTTCCCACGTCCTATGACGGATCGACCGGGGATGGATTTTAGTTTTTCCGGATTAAAAACCTTTGCACTGAATACACTGCACGAATTCGGCAGTGATGCGCAGACGCGGGCGGATATCGCGCTTGCATTTGAAATTGCGGTGACGGAGACCTTGGCGATTAAATGTCGTCGTGCGTTGGAGCAAACCGGATTAAAAACCCTGGTGGTGGCCGGTGGGGTGGGTGCCAATCGCCGCTTGCGTGAACGCTTGCAGCTGCTGGTGCAACAACATGCAGCGCGTTTGTGTTTTCCGCGTCTGGAATTTTGCACTGACAATGCCGCGATGATCGCCTATGCCGGCTGCCAACGGTTGCTGGCCGGGCAACACGAACCCCTGGCGTTTAATGCGAAGGCGCGGTGGGCGATGAGTGAGTTACCCGCGGTGTGATTGAAACTTAGTTTGTACAGAAGACAGAAAAAAAACACCAGCGGCAAGTGCGCCGCTGGTGTAGGGAGGTCATTTATATTGCAGTGGGTGTACAGGGATTTGCCCAATTACACGTCCCCCTCAACTCAAAACTGCCATTACCATCGGCATCGACGTCAAGTACATAATTATTCGAAGTATTGAAGGTAATTTGCGCCCGTGTACCATTTGCGCCAGTCAGTAACATAACGCCCGAGTATGGGTAATCGCCGATGAGAGTTACATTCATTGGTGTGAGGGTGGAGATATTCACGTAACCGTATTGTGAATGGAAGAAACGGCCGCTGATGTTGATGGTTTCATAAGTTCCATTATCGGTGGTCTGCACGGCAAAATTGTCAATCCGCACGCTCACGCCGTTACTGTCGGTGGCATCCATGGACATGGTAAACAGCGTTGTATTAACATCAGGGAAGCTGACCGTCATGGTGCCATTAAAGGTCATGGATGTGCCTGCATCGTTAATGCTCAGGCTACTGAAGGTCATTGAAAAAGAGATGAACTCCTTAGTATTTAAATCCACTGTACCTGAGGCGGTTATGGTACCGTTGATCACGTCATTTACGTCTTCACAAAAAGAATTGAAGATTAAGCTGCCGCTGAAGCTGCCGGTTGCGTCATCGACGTTAAAGGAATACGTGAACGATCCTCCACACGATCCGGTAATGGGTGCAGGGGGAGTGAAAACTGCCCGAGAGGCTTGTGTCAATTGCGTTTTATCCAGGTTGATTTGCTGCGGCAGGCGACTCAGTGTCTTGATCATCGCGGCCAACGAGGTATCGGCAGCGGTATTGCTCGTGGTGCCCGTTTTAAATACCGAGACCCCGGTTGCTGAATTGCTAAACAAGGCTGTTTTTGCCAGGGTGTTGGCATTCGCGCCAGTGATGGGTGCTGCGGATGTTGGGCCGGTATAGGTGATACCGCTGTTGCCACTCGTGCCGCCACCGTCACCACCACCACCGCAGGCGGCCAGCAGCGCGGCAGTGAAAACGGTACTTATAAAATTTAAATAAAGCTTTTTCATGGTAAATCTCCCTATTGATTTGTGCCTAGTATACTAAGAGCTGCGTGACCTTACTGCGAATTAAGGACGCAAAGTGTGAAGCAGCCAACAGTTTGACGGCCGCTCTATTAATGGGGACTGAAAAAATCGAAATTGCCCCCTGTTTTGTCGTGCTGGAACAAACGCTGTACGAACCGGAGGCTACTAAAACAATTGGCTTCTGGCTGCCGGTTTTAGTCGGTTTGCAAAATTTTCTTTAAGTTCTGCGTTGGCGGCGGGCATCTCAAGCGCAACGACAAAATCCTTGACAGGCCAGGTCGTCGTGCGCATGATTTGCAGCTTATGAAAAAGGGTGCGCTATTCTATCTATTAATCATTGCGGTCTTTCTGCTGGGCCAGCAGCTTGCGCTTACCCACCCAATTACGCATCTTAGTCAGCTCGAGACCGGCAGTACCGATCCGTTAAAACAACCGACACAGTTAGATCATTGCGACAAGTGCGCCGGTTGCCAGCAACTACAAGTCATTGCAAGTACCTGCGCCACAATATTGGTTGTGCCGTTTACCGAGAATTATGGCGCGACCTTTTCAAGTCATGCCTTTGCGTATCAACATTCCTCACTGTACTTCGCCCGCGCACCACCCGCTGTTATTTCCTAACGATATTCTGCAGTTGATTTACTGACACAGATTGGTAAATCCAAATCAGTCATTCGCGTTTAGCTGTGCGGTAAACGAGCACTCGGTTTATAAACCAGTGCGCCACTTCCGCCATAAACCAAACTAGTTTAGTGAGGATGAAATGTATTATCGTCAATTAATTTTACCCGCTGCAGTATTGCTAAGTCTGCATGCCGTGACAGCGCACGCCGCGAGCGAGACGGAAATCCAGGAGTTGCGTGATGAACTGCAACAAACAAAAACAGGGTATGAAAGCCGGCTCAAGGCATTAGAAGAGAGGAACAGCAGTGCAACCACACGTGTGAACGCGGGGTCTTTTAACTTCGGGGTATCAGCGTTGTTTAGCGCCGGTGGCTCCAGTGCCACTGATGCGGAACTCGCCAATCTTCAGGCGGGTGGCCATGATCCAAATCGCAATGGTTTCACCGTGCAAAACGTCGAACTGTCCATCGGCGGCGCGGTCGATCCGTATCTCGACGGCCAGGCGAATCTTATCTTCTTGATCGACCGTAACGGCGAGACGGTGGTGGAACTGGAAGAGGCGTTCCTTACAACACGTGCGCTGTCCTATGGCTTGCAAGTAAAGGCCGGCCAATTCTTCACTGAGTTTGGCAGGCAAAACTCGCAGCACCCGCACACGTGGGCATTCGTGGATCAGCCGGTGATATTGTCGCGTTTCTTTGGCGGCGATGGCCTGCGCAGTCAAGGTGCGCGGTTTGCCTGGCTTACACCACTGCCCTGGTATTCGGAATTTTACCTTGGTGCGCAGAATGCGAACGGTGAAACCGTTACTAGTTTCCTGTTTGCACCAGGAGAGATCGTCGATGGCCACACGCTCATTGATCGCGGCGGTGCGCGTAAGGCGAGCGATTTATTATGGTCAGCACGCTGGCTGAACGGCGGTGATCTCTCCGACACAGTGAGCGCCAACCTGGGTGTGTCAGCACTACAGGGGCCAAACGCTACCGCCATCGATACCAATACCAACATCTACGGCATTGATCTGTACCTCAAATGGCAGCCAATCGTTAATCAACGCGGTTTTCCATTTATTGCCTGGCAAACTGAGTGGCTGACACGCGACTACGATATCCCGGGTGATTCGCTCAAGGATCGCGGTGGTTACACGCAAGCACTCTGGGGCTTTACGCCGCGCTGGGTCGCTGGTCTGCGGCTGGAATACGCCGATGGGAGAGACAATAATGGCACTGATCCGTTGCGTGATCAGCGCAAACGCTACGCGCCGAACCTTACATTTTATCCGACCGAGTTCAGCAAAATCCGCCTGCAATACAACCGCGACTGGGCTGAGCATCTGGCTGGCAATACCGCGAATTCTTTATGGCTGCAATATGAAATCAATTTAGGTGCGCACAGTGCGCACAAATTCTAGGAGAACACAATGCTGCGTTTGATCCCATATCTTATATCGATATTTGCGTGGTGCTCTTTCCCGGGTTGGGCACAGGCCAACCTCAATGTTGTCACCACTACCTCGGATAGCGCTGCTATCGTGCAGATGATTGGTGGCGAGCATGTGCAGGTGCAAAGCCTCACACTCGGTACACGCGATCCGCATTTCGCCGAGGCGACGCCGAGCATGATCCGGCGAGTACACCAGGCGGATCTGCTGGTGCTGATCGGTGCTGATTTGGAGATCGGCTGGTTGCCACCCTTGCTCGAGGCGGCGCGCAACAGCCGTGTGTTGCTCGGTGCGCGGGGCTACGTGGACTTGTCCACCTCGGTGCTTCTGCTTGATAAACCGACGGGTACTGTGTCGCGTGCGCAAGGTGACGTGCATGCAAATGGCAACCCGCACTACTGGCTTGACCCGCGCAACGGCCTGCGCATGGCGCAAATGATCAGCGTACGTTTGGGCGAGATCGATCCCACGCATGCGGCGGACTACCGTGCGCGGCTTGAGGCATTTCAGCAGGAACTGGAACGACGCCTGCCAGTTTGGCAGGCATCTCTCGCGTCGTTGAAAGGAAAGCCGGTGCTTGCTTATCACAAGTCGTTCGTGTATCTCGCCGATGCCTTTGGCTTTCAGATCGTCGCTGAGGTCGAACCCAAGCCGGGGATTCCACCAAATGCCTCGCATCTGCAACAGCTGATAGCAACAATTCACACGCGGAAGATCAGCGCGTTGATCATGGAGCCGTATTACGAGCGTCGTTCGGCGGAATATCTGGCACAACAAACCGGTGTGAAGGTTGTGGTGTTACCACAGTCGGTGGGTGCGCAGCCCGGCATCGCCACTTACTTCGAGTTGTTCGGCGCCGTCATCGCCGCGTTTAAAACCGCCGGTGTCGTGCCATGAGTGAGTGGATCATCCTGGCGCCAGCACTTGCGATGAGTTTCCTCATGCTCATTGCCCACACCTACCTCGGTCTGCACGTGTTGGCGCGCGGCATCATTTTTGTCGATCTCGCGCTCGCCCAGATCGCGGTGCTCGGCGTGAGCCTCGCCTTTCTGCTTGGCTACGACACACACAGCGCACACGCGCATGTCTTCGCCTTCGGTAGTGCGCTGATTGCGGGAGGTGGCTTCGCGTTACTGCGGCGTATCCCGGATAAAGTCACGCGCGAGGTGACGATCGGCTGTGCCTACGTGGTGGCCACGGCGCTCACCGTGGTGATCCTGAGCCGCTCGACCCAGGGCGTAGAGGAACTCAAGAGCATGCTGAATGGCAATATTTTGTTTGTGAGTTGGTCCGAGGTGGCCGGTCTCGCAGCGGCGTATGTTTTGCTTGCAGTGCTGCATGCCGTTTTTTTTCGCCGCTTTTACGCGTTGTCGTTCACGATGGATCGCGGCGGAAGCGGGGCGTTCCTGTGGGAATTTCTGTTTTTTGCCTCGTTCGCATTAGTGATCACGCTCGGCGTCGATCTCGCTGGCGTGCTGCTGGTATTCGCGTACCTTATTATTCCTGCATTCAGTGCCTCATTACTCATCGGCGCGTTTCGTCACCGGTTGCCCCTCGGCATTTTACTGGGACTCATCGGCAGTGTCGTGGGCTTGTGGTTGTCGTTCCTGGCCGACCTGCCCACCGGACCGACCGTGGTCACCGCCCTGGGCCTGTTACCCGTGATGGCAGCACTGATCAAACCGCTGTTGCGCGGGGGCAATAAAAAGGGAGTAGCATGATTATGTTATTGCGACTCGCTTTGTGGGATCGTCTGGGCATCGCGGCCTCGGCGTTGTGCTTAGTACATTGTCTGCTATTCCCCGTCGTTGCCGCAGCGCTGCCGACACTTGGTCTGTCATTCGCAGGTGAGGATGCAGTCGATATGGCCCTCGGCGTCTTCATCGCAAGCATTGCCGTGCTGGCATTTGTCCCCGGCTACAGGCGTCACCGACGTGGATCGGTTCCCGCTTTGGCGGCGGTAGGCCTAATACTGCTGGCACTCGGCGTTACCGCTGAAGCTGTTTGGGCGTACGAGATCGTGGGCAGCGTGAGCACCGTAAGTGGCAGTTTGATGTTGATCGCCGCGCACATGTTAAACCACACCTTCTGCTATCGTTGTCGGGTGTGTGCTGAGACATCGCGATGCAGTTTATCGGATTGATATATGGTTGGTCTTTCATTGTCACACCACGTTTTTTTCGACAGATCACTGTGGCCGTGGAGTGATTTTTTAAATGTTACAAGGAATGGATCAGTGATTAGGTCTATCACCTGTGCGGTGTCATCATCCATGACGTGCAGGAAATATGAAAACACATTTAGCATCATGCCTGTTTTGAGCTGGCCACTCTAAAGTGTGTCGTTGAAAGTGGTGAGGCGAATAGTGATAGCACCAATAAAAGTATTCGTTCATAATTATCCGCAACTAAAAAAACATGTCACTAAAAACGGAGGACGCTGCCATGCGTATCGGTACCCCCTTATCACCCTCAGCCACCAAAGTCATGTTGCTCGGTGCCGGTGAACTGGGCAAGGAAGTGATCATCGCCTTGCAACGTCTGGGTGTGGAGGTGATCGCGGTGGATCGGTATGCCGATGCGCCGGGACATCAGGTGGCGCATCGCGCACACGTGATCAACATGGCCGACGGTGCAGCGTTACTTGCGTTGGTGGAGCAGGAGCGGCCACAGCTTATCGTGCCGGAGATCGAGGCGATTGCCACCGATATGCTGGCGCAGATCGAACGCGATAAACTCGCTGAAGTGATTCCCACCGCCCGCGCCGCGCAACTGACGATGAATCGTGAAGGTATCCGTCGCCTCGCCGCCGAAGAATTAAAATTACCAACCTCAAAATATGCCTTTGCTGAATCCGTTATTGAATTGCAACAGGCGATAAACAACGACATCGGTTATCCCTGTATTGTCAAACCGGTGATGTCCTCGTCCGGTAAAGGTCAATCGACGATCCACAGCGCGGCGGATGTACAGAAGTGCTGGGACTACGCGATGAGCGGTGGCCGCGTGAATCGTGGCCGTGTGATTGTCGAGGAGATGATCAAATTCGATTACGAGATCACGCAGTTGACTGTGCGTGCCTTGAATGAAAAAGGGGAAATACAAACGTATTTTTGTGAGCCGATAGGTCATGTGCAGGTCGCCGGTGATTATGTCGAGAGTTGGCAACCACAAGTGATGAGCAAGACCGCATTGGAAAAATCGCGTGACATCGCCGCCAGGATCACGACTAACCTTGGTGGTCGTGGTATTTTTGGTGTGGAATTGTTTATCAAAGGCGAACAAGTCTGGTTCAGTGAAGTCAGCCCACGTCCGCACGACACCGGCATGGTCACGATGATCACCCAGCTGCAAAATGAATTTGAATTACACGCCCGCGCTATTTTAGGCTTACCGGTGTCCACCGCCTTACGCAGCCCCGGCGCCAGCGCGGTGATTTATGGCGGCATGGAGGCACAAGGCATTGCCTTCGAGGGCGTGGCAGAAGCGTTATTGATCAAAAATACCGATATACGTTTATTCGGCAAACCCGAATCATTCAGGAAACGTCGCATGGGTGTGGCGTTGGCGCACGGCGATGACGTTGAGGATTGCCGGGTACGCGCGAAGGCGGCAGCGGCGTGCGTCAAACCGGTGAAGGGGTAAATATACAGTTGTCTTTGCTAAGAGAAGTTAAGGCGTTGAAGATACTTAAGGATTGCCAATTTTTCCTTCTTGCCCCGACAACAAATTTTGAATGTTACTGCGATGTCGCCAGATCAAAATGATCGTCATGATACCGGTTGCAATGATCAATTCGTGTTGTGAACCCCACTGTAACCAGACATCGCGGATCAACCAGATATACAAGGGGGCGAGCAGGGCGGCGATCAATCCGGCAATGGAGGATATCCTGAAAACCTTGGCAATGATCAACCAGGTGAGGGCAGTCGCCAGCCCCACCACCCAGTGAAAACCAAACAGCACACCCAGTAACGTCGCCACACCCTTGCCGCCCTTGAAACCAAAAAAGATCGGGAACAGGTGGCCAATGAAGGCGGCCAATCCAATCAAGGCCAATGCAAGTGGATCGAGGTGTAACAAATAGGCGACGAGAGTCGGTAGCAGTCCCTTGAGCGTGTCACCCAGCAAGGTGATCGCGGCGGCTTTTTTGCCGCCAATGCGTAATACGTTGGTAGCCCCAGGATTACCTGAACCCTCTGCACGCGGATCAGGTAAGCCCATCAGTTTGCAGACAATCACGGCGGTGGAGATCGAGCCAATCAGATAAGCTGCAGCAACAAAGGCAATCGTAATAAGGGGCATTGTTCATCAATAGGTAAGTAAGCCGAGGGGCATTATACGAAGCTTTATCCGTGCCGCCTAGCCGGGTGCTGCCGTGTTATGCACATTTGCGGTATAGTGACGGCAAATTTATTCAGGCGGGACTATGGACACCATCTTCATCACAGATCTACGCATCGAAACGGTTATCGGTGTTTTCGATTGGGAGCGGCGCATAAAACAAACGGTGAGCATTGACCTGGAAATGGGTACCGACATCCGCAAGGCCGCAGGCAGTGATCAGTTAGACGACACCCTGAATTACAAGGCCGTGGCCAAACGCTTGATTACCTTTGTTGAGCAAAGTCAGTTCCAATTAGTGGAAACCCTGGCCGAGCGTATCGCCGAGATCATTTTGCAGGAGTTTCAGGTGCCATGGGTACATGTGTGTCTGCATAAGCCCGGCGCGGTGCGTGGCGCCAAGGATGTGGGTATCAATATCGAGCGTGGC
>JANNJI010000021.1:0-11696 GCA_031405795.1 Gammaproteobacteria bacterium | reverse complement strand
GCGCTCCTATTCCAGATATAGTAACATACACGTACTTATAATGTACATGCTTTAATTCATAAATGAGTGAGATTCATATTTGGATGAATTATCTCTATGGATTGGGTAATGGCATTATATATGTTTCAATATCGAGATCGTATAACCATTGACCTTCAACCAATGCAACCCGCAACTCTTCTGGTTGAGTTGCGTTAAATAACATTCTTCTCATTGTAAAAAACCTTTTATGTGACGCTCGACCACGTTAGCATGGTGTAGGAGCAGACCCACAAGTAGCACGTCAAATATCAGTTGGATGTAACCAATAGACAGTGCAGAGCAAATTGTTTGGTCGCCCCCCATGCCCGTTGTGCGATGGGAGCGCGGTTAAACCAGTGTGTCCTTGTTGCTAGTGTGGTTATTCAATCCCAAACCAGCAGATCAGACACTCCCTATCTCTCTTGCTACCCGAGCTGTTGCGGATAGACCAAAATCGGCAGCAGCGCATTAAAATCGTGAAAACTCATAAATGCGGCATACGCGTTTAACTATAACAGCGAATTGGTACGCCAGCAATGTTTGTCCCTGTTAAGATCGCCCCCCATGAATATTTCGCATAAAAGTACAACCAATACCGTGGAACGGATTGAGATTGCTGCCGATCAGGCCGGGCAGCGTATCGATAATTTCCTACTGACCTACCTTAAGGGGGTTCCCCGGAGCCAGATATACCGTATTTTGCGTCGGGGGGAGGTGCGTGTTAATAAAGGTAGGATCAAACCTCATTATCGACTGCAAGGTGGCGATGTGATAAGAATTCCGCCGGTTACCCGCGCCGTAAGTGAACCTGCCATACCGACGACGAAGGCGGTAGAACGCATCAAATCGGCAGTTCTTTATGAAGATTCACGGGTGATTATCCTGAATAAGCCCAGTGGTATGGCTGTGCATGGTGGCAGTGGTCTGAGTTTCGGTGTCATTGAGGCTATGCGCTATTGGCGTTCCGATTTACATTATCTGGAGCTGGTACATCGGTTGGACCGTGACACGTCGGGGTGCCTTGTTATTGCAAAAACACGGGGCGCATTACGCCAGCTGCATACTTTGCTGCGTGGCGAAGGCATGGATAAACGCTATCTTGCCCTAGTGAAAGGGCGTTGGCAGGGGGAGGCACGTAATATTACAGCCCCTCTGCAAAAAAATATCTTGAGTTCCGGTGAACGCATGGTGAAAGTCAACCGCGAAGGCAAACCATCACTGAGTGTTTTTATTCCACGCAGTGTCTCGCCAAGCGTCAGTTTGATGGAGGTATTACTGAAGACCGGGCGGACTCATCAGGTGCGGGTACATGCCACACACGTTGGCCATCCCATCGCAGGTGATGAAAAATATGGCGATGAAACATTTAATCGTGAAATGCGCGATATAGGCTTAAAACGATTATTTTTGCACGCATGGCGACTTGAGTTTAGTTTGCAGGAGCCCCAACAAACAATTTCAATCACCGCACCACTGGATACTAATCTGCAACAAGTACTAAAACACCTTGCTATTGACATTAAAGTATAACAGCAACGTGCAGACACAGCATTACACAATATTCAAACTATTTTCAACAACAGGTGACCTATGACAGAATCCACGCATGAACCGAACACGAAAGACCCCGAAAATTGGCAACAGGATGTGTTAAATAAATTGATTTTTGCCTCATATAATGAGCAACGCCGCGCACGTCGCTGGAATATTTTCTTTAAGAGCCTGTTTATGGCCTATATGTTTTTATTACTGATCATTATGTTACTTCCATCCGCGGGAGACGACGGCAAGCGCTTTAGTACCGGGAATCACACCGCACTGATTGAAATTAATGGTGTCATTGCGCAAGATGCCAAGGCCAGCGCTGATCATGTTATTCATGCCTTACGCGCAGCCTTCAAAGAAAAAAAAGCGGCTGGTATTATTTTAAGAATTAATAGTCCTGGTGGCAGTCCGGTACAGGCAGGTTATATCTATGACGAAATTAAACGCCTGCGAACTGAACACAAAGATAAAAAAGTGTACGCAGTGATTACCGATATCTGCGCATCCGGCGGCTATTATATTGCTTCTGCCGCCGATGAAATTTATGCGGATAAAGCCAGCCTTGTGGGTTCAATCGGCGTTGTCATGAACGGATTTGGTTTTGTCGACACCCTCAAAAAATTAGGTGTTGAACGACGTTTGTACACTGCCGGCGAACATAAAGGTTTTCTTGATCCTTTTTCCCCACAACGCAGGGAAGAAACGGCCCATATCAAACAACTGCTTAATGAGATACATAACCAATTCATTAAAGTGGTGAAAGACGGGCGTGGCGCCCGGCTTAAAGATGATCCTAAATTATTCAGTGGTCTCATCTGGACAGGTGAGGAAAGCGTAAAACTGGGGCTGGTCGATGGTTTAAACAGTAGCAGCGCTGTGGCGAGGGATATTATCAAGGCTGATAAAATCGTCGATTACACACCACAGGAAAATTTACTCGAACGGTTAACCCAACGTTTGGGCACCTCGATCTCATCTTCGTTGTTACAGCAGGCAGGCGCAACGAATAACCTGGTTTCAGAATAAAGCCGGTTCGGATGTTAGATGACGTAGACGCCTTCGTTTTCTAGCATCCGAATCAACCGAATCAAGGGTAAGCCGATCAGCGTATTCGGATCAGTACCTTCAAGACGCTCAAATAGGGCGATACCTAATCCCTCGGATTTAAAACTGCCAGCGCAGTCGTAGGGCTGCTCCTGCTGTAAATAATTTTGGATCTGCTGGTCACTCAGTTGGCGCATGACCACATAAAACGGTACAACATCGGTTTGGCTACTACACGATTTGCTGTTGTACAGACACAGTCCGGAGAGAAAGGCTACCCGTTTACCGGACGCGTGTTTGAGTTGGGCTACCGCTTTATCATGCGTGTGCGGCTTGCCAACAACTTGACCATCAACTACTGCAACCTGATCTGAGCCTATAATCAGCGCCGCCGGAAACCGCTGTGCGACCGCTTTGGCCTTGGCCTCGGCTAAACGAGCAACCAACTGCTCTGGGCTCTCACGGTCATGGCTGGTTTCATCAACATGAGGAGCTACCACCTCAAAAGGCAAACCAAGTTTGGCCAAAATGGCTTTACGGTAGGGGGAGGTTGAGGCCAGGACGAGTGAAATCGGTGGCGGAGGGATGGTCATCGTTGAAACTCCTTCATTAATTTTTTTCCTTCCAGGTATTTTGACGTATATTGCCCCTGGTACTGCGACATTATTGGTATTTTCGTATAATCATATTTATAATACGGTTTCTATGTTATCGCGTCAAAATAGATTCAGACGGGTGAGAATGTCCACTGAAGGGGATACCCAGGCATCCGTGGGTCATGAGTTCGACAGAATTTGCGAAATTTACTACATATTTTTGACAGGTTGGCCTCCAGATCGTTAAAATTCGCGGCCTATGTCAAAGCAGCATAATCGGCTGCCGCACCAGCTCGACCCATTTCGCTTAGCCGAGATGGGAATAGTGATTGAAGGGCGTATACCCCTGAATCAGCTGCGGCGCCTCAGCGAAGTTATAGCGAAGGATGCAGGCCAGGTTCAGGTAGAGCTGCGCTTTGACATTGACGAATTAGGTGTGCCGTGTGCTTACGGCAAGGTAGAGGCGGAACTGCAATTAACCTGTCAACGATGCCTTGAGGTGTTTCCTTATCAAGTTGCGCAAGAGATAGCACTGGCATGGGTACGTTCGGCGACGGATATTGACAAGTTACCATCGCGTTATGAACCGTATCTTGTCGAAGCAATACCGTTAATATTGAATGATGTAATTGAAGAGGAATTATTGCTGGCGATACCTCAGGTGCCAGTGCATACTGAAAACGAATGCATGGCCAGCCTGAGATCAAAGGTAGGTAAAACAGAGCAACAAGACGCACCAGTACGTGAGAACCCATTTGCAATACTGGCGAAACTAAAGACTATTTCTAAAGAGTAAACGAGGCAATCCTATGGCAGTCCAGCAGAACAGAAAAACATCTTCCAAGCGCGGTATGCGCCGTGCACACGACGCGTTAACCACCAAAGCGCTTTCCATCGATTCAACAAGCGGTGAGACACACTTGCGTCACCATATTACTCCCGATGGTTATTATCGTGGGCGTAAGGTGCTCGACACGGCAAAGAAAGACTAGTTTGTTACAACATCGCAGTAGCGATGCGTAACAACTTATTATTGAATTACGGGACATGTCTAACATGTCCCGTCGTTTTTTATGTTGAGTAAAAAATTATTACGCATCCCCGCCCGCCTATGTCAAACCTTACACGACCTGATCAGATTGTTATTGCCTTAGATGCCATGGGTGGTGATCACGGTCCAGCCAGCACAGTTCCAGCGGCAATTCACATCCTGAAAAAATACGCTGATTTGAGTTTGATCCTGGTAGGTGATCGGGCGCAATTGGAAGTGACACTGGCCGAAAATAAAACACCGGAAAATGACCGGCTGCGTGTTCATCATACCTCGCAGGTAGTCGGTATGGATGAATCGGCTGCGCATGCATTACGCAGTAAAAAAGATTCGTCCATGCGAGTGGCAATCAATCTGGTTAAAGAGGGTGTTGCGCATGCATGTATCAGTGCCGGTAACACCGGGGCCTTGATGGCAACCTCGCGGTTTGTGTTAAAAACCCTGCCGGGCATTGATCGTCCCGCCATTTGTACGTCATTACCGACCATCTCAGGTCATGTGCATGTATTAGATCTTGGCGCGAATGTTGATTCAAGCGCCAACCACTTGTTTGAATTTGCCGTGATGGGGTCAGTGTTAACCAATGCGGTGGACAATAATCCACGACCGACGGTTGGTTTACTGAATATAGGTTCTGAAGATATCAAAGGTAATGAACAAGTAAAAGAAGCCGCACAGCTATTGCAGGCCAGCGATCTCAATTACATCGGTTTTGTTGAAGGTGATGGTATTTACTTAGGTCATGCAGACGTAATTGTGTGTGATGGATTTGTCGGCAATGTCATGCTGAAGACCACAGAAGGTGTGGCCAAGATGATCAGTCATTACATGAAGCAGGAGTTTAAACGTAACTGGTTAACCAAGCTGTCAGGATTGATCGCCATGCCGGTGTTGCGTGCCTTTCGCAAACGCATCGATCCCCGTGCCTATAACGGCGCTAGTTTATTAGGTCTGCAAGGTATTGTGATTAAAAGCCATGGCGGTGCAGATAGTTATGCTTATGGCAACGCCATACTTGAAGCACGTGCGGAAGTCATTAAAAATGTACCAACACTAATTAGCCAGCGTTTGCAAGAAGCGCTGCAAAAAAGGAAGGTCAGTTGAAATACGCAAAGATTGTCGGTACGGGTGGTTATTTACCGGAAAAGGTACTGACTAATCATGACCTGGAAAAAATGGTTGATACCTCGGATGAGTGGATCACGGATCGAACCGGTATTAAAAAACGGCATATTGCACTCGACAACGAAACTACCTGTGATTTAGCTGAAAAGGCCGCGCGTCAGGCCATTACAGCGGCCGGGATCAATCCTGCGGATATCGACCTTATTATTGTGGCAACGACAACGCCCGATCGCATTTTTCCTAGCACTGCCTGTTTATTACAGGATCGCCTGGATATTCATGGCTGCGCTGCCTTTGACATTCAAGCGGTATGTACTGGTTTTGTCTATGCGTTATCAGTTGCCGATAAATTTATTCGTACCAATGCGGCTCAGTGCGCATTGGTGGTTGGTGCAGAAACCTTGTCGCGTATCATTGATTGGACTGATCGCTCCACTTGTGTTCTATTCGGAGATGGCGCGGGCGCAGTCATTCTGCAAGCAAGCGCTGAGCCAGGAATATTATCGACACATTTACATGCCGATGGTGCGTATAAAGAACTACTGACAGTGCCTGCAGGTATCTCGGAACATCCTGAACTCATTAAAGCTGGCAAGGCATTTGTGACCATGCAGGGCAACGAAGTATTCAAAATGGCAGTGAACACCCTGGGTCGCATTGTTGATGAAACACTTGCCGCGAATAATTTGCAGCAATCTGATATTGACTGGCTGGTACCTCACCAGGCAAACATTCGCATTATCAACGCCACTGCCAAGAAATTGAAAATGGACATGGACCATGTGGTGGTTACCGTGCACGAGCACGGCAATACTTCGGCTGCATCTATTCCATTGGCATTAAACGAAGCAGTACGCGATGGTCGAATTAAACCGGGCGAGATAGTGCTGCTTGAGGCGTTTGGTGGTGGCTTTACTTGGGGTTCGGCGCTGATACAATTTTGACATTCGCAATCTGTATACTCTACGTATTAACGGATTAAATAACAGGTGTGTGATGAGTTTAGCATTTGTATTTCCAGGTCAAGGTTCACAATCGATCGGCATGCTCAAAGAGCTGGCGGAGCAACATCGCGAGGTCAACGCCACCTTTGCTGAAGCATCCCATGTCCTGGGATATGACTTATGGCAGGTTGTACAAGCGGGACCGGAAGCACGCGTAAACAGTACCGATGTAACACAACCCGCGATGCTGGCTGCAGATGTCGCGACATGGCGTGTTTGGCAAGCTCTTAATGGCAAACAGCCGACGATGCTGGCAGGTCATAGCCTGGGCGAATACAGTGCGCTGGTCTGTGCCGGTAGTTTATTATTCACTGATGCAATTAAATTGGTTGCGGCACGAGGCCGGTATATGCAAGACGCTGTGCCCGCAGGCACGGGTGCCATGGCCGCGATTTTAGGCCTCGATGATGCAATAGTGATCGAAGTCTGTCGCCAAGCTTCGCAAAACCAAATTGTACAAGCCGTCAACTTTAACTCACCTGGACAGGTCGTTGTCGCAGGCCACAACGAAGCCGTGGATCGAGCCATAACTCTGGCTAAAGAAAAGGGTGCAAAACGTGCACTGCTGTTACCAGTAAGCGTACCTTCGCATTGCCAACTCATGTTGCCCGCGGCAAAACGACTTGAGGTGGATTTGGCAAATATCAAAATTGCAAAACCTAATATCATTGTGATAAACAATGTCGATGTCGCCCAGCCCAGCGAGCCCGCACAGATATGTGATGCATTGGTGCGCCAGTTGTATCAACCGGTACGCTGGGTTGAAATCATACAACTCATGGCGAAACTGGGCGTTATACATTTGGTTGAATGTGGCCCAGGCAAAGTTCTGGTCAGTCTGAATAAACGGATTGAAAAAGACATGAAGGCATTTGCGATTTACGATCCAGACAGCATTGCTGCTGCATTAGTTTCGGTTCAACAATAAACGTCCGAGAAAGGAATACTGAAATGCAATTAACCAATGAAATCGCTTTTGTAACGGGAGCAAGTCGCGGTATCGGCAAAGCCATTGCGCTTGAACTTGCCAAAGAGGGTGCCACCGTAATTGGCTCAGCCACATCGGACAAAGGAGCTGCTGAAATCAGCGAATATTTAAAGCCATTTGCTGCCCAAAATTTGGGTTTAGTCTTAGATGTTACAAATCAAGCCAGTATTGATGCGGCGCTGGAACAAATTGAAAAACAGCTGGGTGGTCCAACCATATTGGTGAATAACGCTGGCATTACCCGCGACAATTTGCTGATGCGGATGAAGGAAGAAGAGTGGGATACCATTATGGATACTAATCTTAAATCCGTATTTCGGGTCAGCAAGGCAGTCGTACGCCCGATGATGAAGGCGCGCAAGGGGCGCATCATTAGTATCGCCTCCGTAGTCGGGGTATCGGGTAATGCAGGCCAGACCAACTATGCCGCCGCCAAAGCCGGTGTCATCGGTTTTAGTAAGGCCTTAGCACGTGAGGTCGGTTCGCGCGGCATTACCGTGAATGTGGTTGCCCCGGGATTTATTGACACAGATATGACCCGTGCCTTACCCGAGGCGCAACGCATGGCATTACTTGCTCAAATACCGCTGAATCGGCTCGGACATGCTGAAGAAATCGCCAAGACGGTGGTTTTTTTAGCGACGGCAGGCGCTGCCTATATCACTGGCGAAACCATTCATGTAAACGGTGGAATGTACATGGCATAAGCTAAGCAATTGATAAAATAACCATTTTTAATTTATCCGGGTTTGCTAATTATGCTAAAAAGCTTGGCATCCGCCGAGACTTTCCCATAAAATACGCGCCCGGCGTTCATTAAAGAACGATAACTTTGGAGGATTTACACACATGAGTAGTATCGAAGAACGCGTCAGAAAGATCGTCATTGAGCAACTAGGCGTTAAAACAGAAGACGTAAAAGATGATGCCTCGTTTGTTGATGATCTCGGAGCAGATTCATTGGATACCGTTGAACTGGTTATGGCTTTAGAAGAGGAGTTTGAAACTGAAATTCCTGACGAAGAAGCAGAAAAAATAACAACGGTTCGTCAAGCAATTAATTACATCAACTCCCACACTGGCTAGTCACCATAAAAAATAGTTTCGGCCGCAACCACACAATATCGCGTGGAGTGCGGCCGTTGTGTTTTTGTTGTTGTGCCTGCAAGGAGATCTGCGTTGTCTAAGCGTCGCGTCGTCGTCACCGGGCTCGGTGTACTTTCACCACTTGGATTAGATACCAAATCAACCTGGGCGGGTATTCTGGCGGGCAAAAGCGGCATTGGTCCCGTCACTACCTTTGATGTCAGCAATTTTGCTGTGCGTTTTGCCGGTACGGTGAAGGGTTTTGACGCGGCGTCTATCGTCGGGCCAAAAGACGGCAAGAAAATGGATGCCTTTATCCATTATGGGATTGCGGCGACGGTGGAGGCAATGAATGACTCCGGCCTGCAGGTTACCGAAGAAAATGCCGAACGTATTGGGGTTGCGATTGGCTCCGGCATTGGCGGGCTGGGTACAATTGAAAAGAATTTTGAAGCGTATCTCACCGGCGGACCACGTAAACTATCGCCATTTTTAATTCCAGCAAGCATCATTAACATGATTTCCGGCCATGTCTCGATTCGTTATGGCATAAAAGGCCCGAACATCGCTCTGGTTACTGCCTGTGCGACAGCCACGCACAGCATTGGTGGTGCCGCACGCCTGATTGAGTATGGTGACGCCGATGTGATGCTTGCCGGTGGCGCAGAAATGGCGACAACCGCCTTAGGTCTGGGCGGTTTTGCCGCCTCGCGTGCATTATCGACACGCAATGATGATCCACAAACCGCGAGTCGTCCCTGGGACAAAGACCGTGATGGTTTTGTTTTGAGTGATGGCGCGGGTGTTTTGGTATTGGAAGAATATGAATTTGCCAAACGGCGCGGCGCGAAAATTTATGCGGAACTGGTTGGTTTTGGCATGAGTGGCGATGCCTATCACATGACGGCGCCCGCAGAAGGGGGCGATGGCGCCAAACGTTGCATGTTAAACGCCATGCGTAACGCCAAGATCAATCCCGAACAAGTAAGTTACATTAATGCCCATGGTACCTCCACGCCGCAAGGCGATGTTGCGGAGATATTTGCGGTAAAGGGTGCCTTTGGCCAACATGCGCCGCATGTGGCGATGAGTTCAACCAAGTCCATGACCGGACATCTACTAGGTGCCGCGGGCGGCATTGAAGCGGTGTTTTCCGTACTGGCGATTCGTGATCAAGTTGCGCCACCCACCATCAATATTTTCAATCGTGATCCGCAATGCGATCTGGATTTAGTACCAGGCAGTGCTCGTCAAATGAAAGTGGATATCACCATGTCCAATTCGTTTGGGTTCGGTGGCACCAACGGTACTTTGATCTTTCGCAAGATCTGATCACCCTTTATTACTAACGCCTGTTGTATCCAGCCACAGGGTGTCAAGACCAACACATCAGACCTGTATCGAAACCCTGCCGGGGTACTATCCCTTATACCATTTGGCTCAATGGTATCCGGAACGTTATCCGTTTTTCTTGGAAAGCACGGCGCATATCCATAGTGTGCAACATAACTCACGTTACGACATTTTATTTGCTTTCCCGCAAGCCAGCCTAAAAAAAGATTATCTGGGAAAGTTAACGTATAGCGGTCAATCTCTTTCATCTCCTAC
The DNA here is from genome assembly GCA_031405795.1 of Gammaproteobacteria bacterium. GTDB lineage: Bacteria > Pseudomonadota > Gammaproteobacteria > UBA6429 > Thiohalophilaceae > JACQBC01. Next base: position 1,628 of record JANNJI010000021.1, on the reverse strand, counting down.
ATTTTTATCAGCACTAGACAATCTGTGGCAACACGAAAGCCGTGAACAACAATCCGAACTACCTTTTAATGGTGGCTGGTTTCTGTTTATCGGTTATGAGTTAGCCCAAGAGATTGAACCGTCGTTGTGTTTACCTGTTCAGCTAAGTCAATTACCGGTGGCACAAGCGACCCGTATCCCGGCTGCAGCACTGTACGACCATGTGGCTGATCAAACCATTTTGCTCGCGGAAGCGGAATATGCTGCGTCACTTCAACAATTAAAGGCTGACATACTAACCAGTAAAAATGCAGCGCCGCAGATAAAAACGCGCAGTTTATCCGCTATAGAAGAAGATGCGCCGGAATACTACCTGCATGCTGTCGACAAAACATTGAAATATATTTGCGCAGGTGATGTCTTTCAGGTTAATTTATCCCGGCAGTGGCAACAACGCATAGGCAGTAGTAGACATGCCGTCGATGTTTATACAAAACTACGCCAGACCAACCCGTCACCATTTTCTGCCATGGCACTTTTCCCCGAAGCAGGTATTTATAGTTCATCACCGGAACGGTTAGTGCGGGTGGTCAATGGTTTAGTCGAGACTCGCCCGATTGCCGGTACCCGGCCACGCCATGCGCAACTTGATGCAGATATCCTGCTGCAAAAGGAATTATTTGCGCATCCGAAAGAACGCGCTGAACACATCATGCTCATTGATCTCGAACGTAATGACCTGGGCCGTATCTGTATCCCAGGCACGGTAAAAGTAAATGAATTGATGGCATTGGAATCCTATGCGCACGTTCACCACATTGTCTCCAATGTGCAAGGGCAATTAAAATCGGGGACCACACCGGGGCAAGTTATCCGTGCCGTGTTTCCCGGTGGTACCATCACTGGCTGCCCCAAGGTACGTTGTATGGAAATCATCGCTGAATTGGAACAAGTACCACGTGGACCCTACACTGGCTCATTGGGTTATTTGAATCACAACGGTAATATGGATCTGAATATCCTGATCCGCACCATTGTGCAAGATGGTGATTATCTTAAAATACGCGCGGGTGGCGGCATTGTTGCCGATTCTATCCCTTTACGTGAACTGGAAGAGACCCGCGCCAAAGCCAAAGGCATGCTCATGGCGCTGCAAGGACTATAACTCAATGACGATACCAACAGCGGCGTTGATCAATGGTATTGCAGCGGATACGATCCCAGTCCAGGATCGTGGCTTGCTCTATGGTGACGGGGTGTTTGAAACCATGGCCGTGATCGATGGCCAGATCCCGCTATGGCAACATCACATGCAACGCTTGATGGCAGGGTGCCTACGTTTAGCAATACCGGCACCGGATGAAAACACCTTGGTTAATGAAGCAGCTCAATTATATAAATCGCTGCCACGCGCGATTTTGAAGATCATCATTACCCGAGGGACAAGCGAACGGGGCTACGCGTTTTCCATACCCGGTAATCCGACCCGGATACTACAACTGTCCGCGTGGCCAACACTGTCGATCAACCACTGGCAGCAGGGCGTACAGGTGCGGCTGTGTCACACCCGTCTCGCGCAGCAACCGAGACTCGCTGGGATCAAACACCTTAATCGGCTCGAACAAGTGCTGGCCCGGGCCGAGTGGACC
>JANNJI010000020.1:0-1089 GCA_031405795.1 Gammaproteobacteria bacterium | reverse complement strand
GACGAATACCTGCTGATTGGGTGACAGGGCCCAACAAGCGATCCGCGTGCGGGGTTCGAAGGTTGCCCGTGTCTTGTTGTCACCCAACGAACTCACCGCGATTTCATCCATCCAGTGTCCATCATCGCCCGTCCAGAAGCTATCGATGATCGTCCCGTAACTGCGATAGAGGCGGTTGTCGCGACCGAACTGGAGCTGGCTTATTTTCCTTTCAGTAGACGGCCGTTCCATTTGTTTTGTCTGCAGATCGAGCCATTGTATGCCGGATAACGCGCCGAGCGCAAAATGCCGGCCATCTGCACTAAACGCTGCGCTGTTTTGGACGGGATCATCGTCAAGCTTAATTATTTGTTCCGCCGTCACCACGTCCCACAAACAACTGTCAAAAAACAACATCTTTCCATCCGGCGACAAGCGCGTATAGCGACTATGACCGGTAACAGGTTTAAACGACTGCACCGACTTGCCCGTCACCAGATCCAATACATCGGCGCGGCTCTCGTCTGCCTGCACGAAGATGCTTCCCGCTCTGTCTGTTTCGGAAAAAGACTCCGAGTCGCCACCGTGAGTGTGTAAAAAAGTATGTTCCTGTTGCGTGACGTAATCGATAACCCGTGTTCCGTAGTAACCCGTCAGGGTAATGCGGCGCGTCGTACCGATAAAATTAAAATTGGATATCCCTCCCCCTGGTGGGCATACACCGGAAGTGGCGGTGTTGAACTCTCTGTTGTTCTCTGGTAGAGGAGGGGGTCGGTAACAGCACATGACGCCAGCAACATAACATTAACAACAATGAGCCATGAATACCGCACAAAGAAATGAATCGTCATAATACTATGCATCGGTATCCTCACCATTTTGCCTTTACATACCCGAAAAAATGTCGCAGAAAATAACATAACGTCGCCTCTCCGGGGGTTTGCGGTACACCTTGCACCGGTGTCGTATCACTGGCCCAGCTATACACAGTAAACCGGATTCGATGTTTGCATTCAATTTGTTCCTCGCTCCGCTCATACAAAGCCGCGACCTCCCTGGCCTTTGACTTCGCTTCGGCCAGTTCTTTTTTCAGCTCTGCGATCAGTTGCT
>JANNJI010000019.1:0-7892 GCA_031405795.1 Gammaproteobacteria bacterium | reverse complement strand
AGCACGGCGACTTTATCACCGCGCCGGAGATCGCGCCGTTATTCTCGCAATGTCTGGCACAATTTTGCGCGGCGCTGTTGCCGACGTTAGCGGAACCCGTCATTTGGGAAGTGGGCGGCGGCAGCGGCCGGATGATGGTGGCGTTGTTACGTACACTGCAAAAATCAGAGACCTTACCGAAACAGTATTATGTCGTCGAAACCAGCGCGGCCCTGCGCGAACGTCAACAACAATTCGCGCAGAGTCAGTTGGGTGCCACTGCAGACTGTATTACCTGGTGCGAGGCATTACCGGATCACTACAACGGCATCGTGTTGGCCAATGAATTGCTGGATGCACTACCGGTGCAACGCTTTTGCCGTCACGAGCATCACTATGCTGAGCAAGGTGTCACCGTCAAGGAGGATGCGCTGTGTTTCATGGAAACTCCGATAGAAGATCCTCGCTTACTTGAACGTATCCGGGAAATTGAGCATGAACTCGGCGCGGCCTTTTCCCCCGGTTATCTCTCTGAAATAAATTTTAGCGCCGAGGACTGGCTGGCACGCGCTGGACAAGCATTACACCAAGGTGTCATCTTACTCATTGATTATGGTTATCCCCGCGCTGTGTATTATCATCCGCAACGCAACCTGGGCACGCTGATGTGCCATTATCAACATCAGGTCAGCGACGATCCATTACATTGGGTTGGCTTGCAGGATATGACCGCCTTTGTGGATTTCACCGCGATGGCACGGGTGGCGCAGCGCAACGGTATGCAGCTGGTCGGCTTCACCACCCAGGCGCATTTCCTCCTGGACCTGGGTATTCTGTCATTGCAAAACAACACAACTGATACGGTCGCGCAACTGGCGATAACCAACCAAATAAAACAATTGACCCTGCCGCAGGAAATGGGCGAGGTGTTTAAGGTCATGGCTGTGAGTAAAAATATGCAGACGATGGTTCCCGGCTTTGGTTTTCGCAATCGTGCTGATGAATTGTTAAGGTGAGTGAGATGAACGGTTTAATAACGCATGTCAAATTCTGAGAAAGTGATTCCAGTTGTGTTGCGCTATCGGCGCATCTGGTTAACACTGGGCGTGGTGTGGGTCGGTGCTGTTTGTTATCTCAGCCTGGCATCCCCGCGAGGTGTACCAATGCCGGATGTCGATCACATTGATAAATTTTTTCACTTTATCGCCTACGCGGGATTGATGGGTTGGTTTGCCCAGTTATATTGGTCAATCAGTACACGCGTGTTACTGGCGGGTGGCCTGGTTGCGATGGGTATCGGCCTGGAATTTCTGCAGGCGCTGACGCCGGAACGCCAACTGGAAGTGGCCGATATGCTGGCCAATAGTACAGGAGTGCTGACCGCGTGGCGGGTGGCGCGTGGCCACCTGCAACAACTACTGCATTTTTTTGAAGCACAATGCCTGATCCGCCATGCGCCGCGATAAACCACACGACGCCCTGTTTGCCAAGCCCCCGCGACATGATCGTGGATTTTGTTTTCGACGACAATGTCGTGCGCGTGTTTCCGGACATGATCCGTCGTTCCGTGCCCGGTTACGAATCGGTGATCACCTTGCTGGGCTTGTTCGCACAGGAATACGCCCGGCCCGATACCAATATATATGATCTGGGATGTTCCACCGGTGCGGCAACACTGGCGCTGCGCCGACGAATAACGGCGCCCGGTTGCCGGTTGATTGCCGTCGACAATGCCGCGCCGATGATCGAGGCATGCACGCGCAACCTGGCGAAGGATAGCGGCACGGCGCCGGTCACGGTGCTGTGCGCGGATATTCAGGATGTCACGATCAACAACGCCTCGGTGATCGTGCTTAACTATACCTTGCAGTTCATCGCGCCGGAGAGGCGCGATAGTTTCGTGCAGAAACTCTACGACGGTTTGAATCCCGGCGGTGTGCTGGTGCTCGCCGAGAAGATCATATTTACTGATCCTGCAGAACAACAGTTTCAGGAAACCATGCAACTGGCGTTCAAAAAAGCCAATGGCTACAGTGATCTGGAAATCAGCCAGAAGCGCACCGCACTGGAAAAGGTATTGATTCCGGAAACGCAAGCACAGCATCGTGCCCGTTTGCAACAGGCCGGATTCAAACATTGCCATGCATGGTTTACCGCGTTCAACTTTGTGGCCTTCGCCGCGATCAAATGATCGATCACACCGCGCTGCTGGAGTGGCTGACGACACAGCATCACACTGCCTGGGCAGAACAACTCCGCGAATTACTCCAACAGCGTCTTAATCCAGCTGCGCATGGTGACTTCGCTAAATGGCAGGCCGCGTTAACCGCATTACCCGTGTTAACACCGGATTCCGTTGATTTAACGGCGGCGGCCATTCGGGTGGGGCACCCGCAACAACTCGATGCGGCAAGCCGCGCACAACTGGAAACGCAGTTACAGGTGTTGCATCCCTGGCGCAAGGGGCCGTTTGATTTGTTTGGTGTATATATTGATACCGAGTGGCGATCCGACTGGAAATGGGATCGCTTGCAAGAACATATCTCGCCGTTGCCGGGTCGGGTGGTGCTGGATGTCGGCTGTGGCAGCGGTTATCACTGTTGGCGTATCGCGGGGGCGGGCGCACAGCGTGTGATCGGCATCGAGCCGATGTTATTATCGGTGATGCAATTCCAGGCCGTGCAACAATATATACAATATCCCGCTGTGCATGTTTTGCCGTTGGCCACGGCGGACATGCCGGAGGCATTGGGTTTGTTCGACACCGTTTTCTCCATGGGATTGCTCTATCATCAGCGCGATCCGCTGGATCACTTGCGCACCTTACAAGGCTGGTTACGTCCCGGCGGAGAACTGCTGCTGGAAACGTTGGTGATCGATGCAGGCGATGGTGACGTACTTGTGCCGCAGGGTCGCTACGCCCGCATGCGTAACGTCTGGGCCATCCCTGCCGTGAACACCTTGCAGCAATGGCTGGCGCAGTGTGGTTATACCGCCATTCGCTGTGTGGATGTCAACGTCACCCGCGTACACGAACAGCGCAGTACCCACTGGATGCGTTATCAATCGCTCGCCGATTTTCTGAATCCGCACGATCCGCACCAAACCATCGAAGGCTATCCTGCGCCACGCCGGGCCACTTTCATTGCGCAAGCACCGTTGTGACCTGTTAAACTAACCCCATGGCGAGACGAACAAGGACAGTAGTGATTTTTTCGCTGGCGGTGCTGCTGCTGCTGGTGGCGGCGATGGGTTACGGCGTGCGTTACCTGTTTGAAACCGGCCATATCCGCCTCAACTATCCGGACAAGAAACGTTTTCCTATTCACGGTCTGGATATTTCGCATCACCAGGGCAAGATCAACTGGGATACCTTGCGTACTGAGAAATTCAAGTTTGTCTACATCAAGGCAACCGAAGGCGGCGACCACAAAGATCGCCGCTTCAAGCGCAACTGGGAGGCGGCCGCGCGCATTGGCTTGATGCGCGGCGCCTACCACTTCTTTACCTTTTGCAAAGACAGCAAGATACAGGCGCAGAATTTTATCGACAGCGTACCCGTGGAAGACAATATGTTACCGCCGGCGATAGATATCGAATATGCCGGCAACTGCAAGACACGCCCCAGTAAAACCGTTCTGCACCAGGAGGTGCGCATCTTTGCCGAAGAAGTCCGCCGCGTCTATCGACGTACACCGGTGCTGTATGTCACCGAAGAAATTTATGTGGATTACCTGCAGGATAAAACCATTGGTTATCCACTGTGGATTCGCGATATTTATTTTGAACCCGATGCCAATCGCGCACCGTGGTTGTTCTGGCAATACGCGAATCGTGGTCGCGTCAAGGGAATTAACGGGCCGGTTGATCTGAATGTGTTTAACGGCAGCGCTGAAGAATTTAACCGCTTGCTGCAACCGGCTTCATTGTAGATCGCTTTGATGTTGGACGTAGGGGCGGGTTCCAAATCCGCCCTTAAGGAAGTGCTAAATAACGGTTCCGAATTCCTGTCCACCTTGTTGAATAACGCGTCATGCCATCGTCCCGTTGGTCGAACAGAGTGGATGACATCAGCGTGAGCGCTGTTTTTGTTTGTCATGTCGAGTCGCGAACAACGTGAAGCGAGGCCCGGGACGATACACAAGGAAGTGCACGTGTCGCGTAAGCCATGGATGGCGTGAGCGACTGACGAGGCGCGGCCAGCCCGACACCGACGAACCCACGCCGTCATCCACGCCCCGTTTCACTCCCACGTACCTTCACCCAAATACCTCACATAAAATACGTATGACACACGTATCACCTACTTTTTTCAACAACGCCCACATCACTGCTTGACAACGTCCTCCGACCGGGATAAAAATGCCCCACAGCTACACACGTGACACACTACTTCGGGGGAATCGAACACGTGCTACCGCAACAAATTCAACAGCAACACCTCCCCCGAGTACAACGAGACATGAAAGGCTTGTCATGCCAAGAGTGGTTGTCATTCTGGACGCGCGTATTTTGCGCGAGCCGGAATCCAGACTGATGGGAATGCGTAGCCGATAACACGCACATGACCAACAGAAAGAATAGGTTTTTAATTTTCTAACGGCGTATCCATAAAAACGAATAACGGAATGTAACGAAGGGGAAGGGGTGTATGAAAACAACCATCAAAATTCTGCTGTGTGTGCTGGTCGTATCATTGTTTGCCGTTGAGGAGGCCTGGGCAGGGGATGAAAAGTGGCAATATACCGCCACGCTTTATAATGTTCCCGGTGCCACTAACGGCCGCCTCGATCTTGGGAATTTCAATACAATTTCAGCCGCCGAGAGCGCATTACGTACCGCGCATCCGCATGCGGGAACGTTGGCATTAGACAACACACAGTATAACGAATACGGCGGTTCTACGAATTGGGTATACAAAATCCCATCGGAAAACACGATTGTCTGGCCATATCGATATGGAACTTGTCAAGACTTTATCGATAAAGTCACCTATCAAACAGAAGAGACACTTGTTGAATCAATCAAATCACGGTTTATTATTGGAAAAGCACTATGCAATATTACTTCGGAATCTACTATTGAGGAATGGCGAGAAATAACATCCGGTTGGTGCCGTATCTATCAATACTGGGGGCCACCTGGACGTATCGATGAAAAATTCATTAAGTTTGTTGGGCCCTGGCCTACCACATGCGCTGGTTCGACTGCCGCGTATGCACGATTCTACCAGAAGCAAGACTTAACTTGTCCTGCGCACGTCCCGAAGTTATATCTATATCAAGGTGGGAGTAGTCAGTGCAAAAGCGACATATACGGTGTCATCAGCGAAGCGGGCAATAATCTACGGATGCCGGTCAAGCAGTGCGGTGAGGGTAATCCTTGTATTCCGGCGAACGGCCTGAAGTATGAGATTGAAATGGATTATCAGGGCGACACCCTGTCATTCAGTCGTTTATTTTTGAGCGACAACAAACTGCAGCGCGATGCCGGGCTGGGTGACAAATGGGGTCATAACTATAACCAGAAAATCATCAACTATAAAAATCTGAAATACGGCACAACCAACAAGATGCTGGCGTTTTTCAGCTCAGCCAGTTTTCTGGAGCAATACCAGCGATTAGGGGAAAACAAATATACTTCTCTATCAGATTCAGGGCGAATTTTTTATATCAATCCCGACAATACCTATCGCTTGGAAACGACCTCCGAAATATCAAGTTATGATACAGATGGCCGACTGGTACAAATCGCCTATCGCACTGGCGGAAAAGTCTATCTAAGCTACACCAGTGTATCAACGCTTGGAAAATTATTGAACACGGTAACGGATGATCGTGGCCAGCAAATCCAATTTAGTTATGACAGCTCTGGATTGATTACCTCCGTGGTGGTGCCAGGCGGTAACGTGTTTGCTTATGACTACGAGACATATCCGGACAATAACGCCGTCAAGCGGCGATTAAGCCGCGTCACCAAACCAGACGGTACAACCCGGCAATATACCTATGGCGATACCCGTTTCCCCGCGTTTATGACGCAAATTAGTGATGAACGGGGGTTGCCTTATAGCCTGTTCGCCTACGATCACCTCGGCCGCGTCATTGACAGTCGGCATGTGGGCGATACGCTGGTTACCTCGTTAGCCTACAATCCGGATGATACGGTCACCGTCACCAATTCACGCGGTAGGACGCGTAAATATGTGTTTGGAAATTTCCTCTCCGTTGTTGGGCCTGGGGAACGACGAATTTCACAGATCGTCACCAATGGGACGGCAACCGCCTACTCAAACTTTAATGCGTATGGATTGATCGCCTATCGTAATGATCCGGCGGGCACCAAAACGTATTACACTTATAACTCAAACGCATTACTCTCCCAAAGAATCGACGCCTACAACAGCCCATCTGCACGCACTACCGATTACTTCTACGATGATCCCCGTTTTCCTTTGTTGGTGACACGCAAGGTAGAGCCATCGGTGTATACTGGCGTCAGTACGGCACGCAAGACCACGGCGTATACTTACGACGACGGTGGCCGTGCCACACAGATCACCGTGAGTGGTTTTGACGTGAATGGCACCGCCGTCTCTCGCACGACAACGCTGCAATACACCGGCCCCTTAAATCAACTCTCACAGATCGACGGCCCGCGCAGCGATGTCAGTGACATCACGACATTAAATTATTACCCCAACGACACCACACAAGGTAATAATCGCGGCCGCCTGCAACGCGTCACCCTCGCCAACGGCATCCTCGCCCGTGACAACGTGCAATATACGGCCACCGGTAAAGTATTAAGCGAATTGCGGCCCAACGGTGTGAGCGTCAATTACAGTTATTACCCCGGCAATGATCGCCTGCAAACGGTCACGCCATCGGATGGAGTAACGTCACGTACCACACGTTGGACGTATTTACCCACCGGCGAAGTGGAAACCATCACGCAGGGTGATGGGACAAGTGATGCCACCACATTAACGTTCGGCTATGACGCGGCCCGCCGACTGGTGCGCATCAGCGATGCGCTGAACAATCGCATCGAGTACGTCCTCGATACCGAAGGCAATCAAGAGCAGGAAAACACCTTTGACAACAGCGGGGTGTTGCGTCGCCAACTCACGCAGACGTTTGATCTGTACAACCGCCTTGATACCACCGCGCAGGCCAACGAAACTCGCGATCTGAACATCGCGCCCGATGGCACGCTCAGCAACCAGAAAGACGGCAAGTCAGTAACCACCCATTACAGTTACGACGCGCTCAAGAGGTTAACGCAAACCACCGCCGATGTGGGCGGCAGCGACGTTACCACGCAAAACGCGCTGACCAAGTACGGCTACAACGTCCACGACGAACTCACCACCGTCACCGCGCCTAACAATGGCGTCACCACGTTTATCTATGACGATGTGGGCAACCTGCTGTCACAAACCTCGCCCGACACCGGTATCACCACGCAAAGTTACGATGCCGCAGGCAATGTCGTGTCGCGCACTGATGCCAAGGGTCAGATATTTAATTACAGTTACGATACGCTTAATCGCCTCACGTTACTCGATGCCCCCGGCAGCAATAACGACATCAGCTATGCCTATGACAATTGCAGCAATGGCACGGGCCGTTTATGCACCGTCACCCAAGGCACACAAACCGTGACGTATGCTTACAATGCCTTTGGTCAAGTGACTGCACAGCAAGGAGTAAATTATAGTTACGATGCACAAGGCCGCTTAAACACACTCACGTATCCTTCTGGAAATCGCATCACCTACGCTTATGATGCGACGGGTAATGTCAGCCGCCTCAATGCCATGATCGGCGGCAGCGCCGTGACGCTGGCAAGCAACGCCGGTTACGCCGCGTTTGGCCCGCTCACCACGCTGACGTATGGCAACGGCCTGA
>JANNJI010000018.1:0-1271 GCA_031405795.1 Gammaproteobacteria bacterium | reverse complement strand
CAAGTTGATGAACTTCTGGTGGAAGGCTAGCCCATGAAGGCAATGGAAACCACGGCTTACTATGCGTTTGGTGTGCCGCTGTATCTGCTCATCACCTGGGTAGAGGCCCGACGTGCAAAGGCGCGGGGCATGCCGACGGTTACCTTGCCAGAGGGCGTGGGCAATGTATCCACTGGTGTGGGTACGATCGTGCTGGGTTTATTTCTGGGTCCTGCATTGATTTTGCTGTACGACTGGGGATATCGTCATTTAGCCCTTGTGCATTGGCCGGATAATGCCTGGCAGACATGGTTGCTGGCGTTGATCTTGGCGGACTTCGGTCATTATTGTCATCATTGGTTCGATCACCATGTAGCGGTGTGCTGGTCGGTTCACGGCGTGCATCATCAACCCGAACAGATGAACTACACCGTGGCGATGCGGCATGCGTGGTTCTCGGATTTATACTCGTTTCCATTTTATATATGGCTGCCCTTGCTGGGTGTGCCAACCACCCAGTTTTTCATTGCGACGACGATTCTATCGGTGCATGCCTTGATCACGCACTCCGAGCAGTTTCGTTTTCCGGGATTCGGCATTTTCGTCACACCGCAGTCGCACATACTGCACCACGCCAAAAACCCGCGTTACCTGGATCGAAATTACGGTGCGATGTTTTGTCTCTGGGATCGAATGTTCCGCACGCAAGTGACCTTAGATCCTGCCGATCCCCCACAGTATGGCGCGAAGAATGGTTACGAAACCCATGACGGTGTGAAATCTCAGTTTGTGTTGCTGCGCGATTTGTTACGATTGGCTAAACAAGGTAAAACATGGCAGCAACGATTGAAAGCAGTCGTTGGCAGGCCGGGCTGGTCACCTGCTGGCATTGCTGTGCCGCGTGCAGCGTCCCCGCCATCGACCCATCAAATTTCACAAAGAACTAAAATGTATATCCTTGCTCAATTCGCACTGACTTTGCTATTCGCGTTATTTATTTTTATTCCACGTGACGATTATTCCTGGGAATGGAAACTGGTGTCGGCCATATTGATCCTGGCGGCGTTGTCGAGCTTGGGGGGATTATTGGATGGTCGACGACTTGCTTGGCGGGTTGAAGCAGGACGATGTGTGATCACATTGGTTGCCCTCCTCGGGTTTTATTTGATTTACCAGGATAGCAGCTGGTTGGCGTTCATTGATATCGAGCACATGCAGTGGAGCATTGGATGACGAGTTTGACAAAACCACAGGGCCTGCCTTTTTTTCAACAAGCAGCACGTGACGTTCGG
>JANNJI010000017.1:0-5608 GCA_031405795.1 Gammaproteobacteria bacterium | reverse complement strand
TGCGTCGCGCGCGATGCGCGTGCGAGCTCGCGCCAGGGCTCGGGGTCGAAGCCGCGCGCGGTCGATTCGCCGGCGCGCATGTCGATCAGATCGAGCGCCGCGCCGGCGCGATCGTCGACGCGCGCGTACAACACGGCCTCGGCCGCCGCCGCGAGCTCGCGCGACAGCGTGCGCGCGTCACCCAGCACGCGGCGTTGTCCGGTGAGCGCGACCGAGAGATCGCCCTGCAACCCGTCGCGCTCGGGAGCGTCGCTCTCGAGCACCGCCACGAGCTCGAGCGCGCGCCGGTTCTTCTCGCGCTGCAGCTCGGCCAGCGCGGTCGTGGTCGCTTGCGCGCGGGTCGGTATTCATGCTATTAGAATCATCCAGCATGAAAAAGATATTCGGTTCGGCGCGGTTGGTCAGAAACAGCGGCGTGTTCGATAAGGTGCCAGGCGCAGCAAAGCCGGTATCTGCCGTACTAATACAGATCATCAACACCAACCAGGTATAACGATTAACAGAACAGGAGATATTCATACATCACTCCTTAAGTGATTAAAAGTAGATTTAGAAGTAACGGCCATAATAGGATTGCAACATCACGCGTGAATTCGGACTCAAACCATAACCACGTGCAGTGATCTGGAATACCGTCGGTTTATCGGTACTGTTACCACCACTGCCATAGGCCGCGCCGGAATTGACTTCTTCGGACTCACCTAACGTCGATTCAATGATTTGAATCATGTAGTGCGGGGACTTTGCCACAGTTGAGCTGATGGAGTAATTAACTGCGCCGCTCCAGTTGCCTTCAGTCTTCCACGCCTCAGCACTGGAACCACGTGCGGCATATTTACCCGCACTATTGTTGAAGACACTGGTGGTGGCAATGGATTCAATGTATTTTTCTGCTGCACGGATGGCAGTCTCTGCTGATTCAAAGGCCACTTCGGCATCACGTGCGTTGCCCGCCATGCGTTCTTGCAGCGTTGAGGTGGACATGGCGGAGATGCCTAACAAGGTCAGGATCAGCAGGATCGATAAGGTAACGATTAGCGCGCTACCTTGTTGAGTTGTTGAGGGTGAAAGAAAATTCATGGCTATAGCCCCTTATTACGGACTTTCACAGTTGTGCTGAACACTTTACGCAGGCGTTGATCGGCTGCCCAGGTAACATTGGTTCCGCCGACACTATAAGTATCACTGGTGCTGGGTCGGCCGGGGATGTTGACTTTGGTGCGGACCAGGATACTTAGGCGCACGCTGACAATGTTGTCATCCGCCAGATTAACGTTATTGGCGGTGACATAACGATTCGCAATTCCATCGCCCATCGCGCCGCCAGTTTTCTCCGTGTCGATACCAAATAGAACTTGCAGATTTTCAATACCTTCAACCAGTTCCTCTGCAGCGACGCCTGGAATCGGGCTTTGCCGAAACAACGCGGGTTCACCGCTGGCGCCGGTACCGACATAATAAGCAAAGGTATTGATCTTCATGATCTCGGTATCATTCGGTGACATGTAGTTGACATCATTGGCAGCACCACCCCACGATGTGGTGGCATTGCCGGGGATACCGGTGTTGTCATGAATTAATTTGATCATGGCTCCGGTTTGTGCCATGCCGGTGGAAAGTTGGAATAAACGTGTTTTTTCGCAATTGGTGGCGATCAGGATATCACCCTCGCAAAAATCCGTGGGTGTGTGGCAAACTGCGGGCCCGGTATTGACGACACCCGCACCGCCGTCTTCAATCCAGAAGAAGGCATTGTCTTTGTCCTGTGCAAGGCGCGCACTTTTACTGTTGGCGCGGCGGGTGATAACGATATCGGAACCCGCTTGCATGCCAGAAATAATGGGCGGCACAGTGCCACCTAACCAGCCCGCAGCAGGTGTATATAGATTCACTGTCGCGCCTGGGCCACTCGCTTGCGCTTCAAAACCCTGGATACCCGTGACCACGGCGTTGATAAATTGATCGTTATTGACATCGCCGGTACTGGTCAAAAAATTCTGAAAGTTTAAATTGAGATTTTTGGCGCAACCCACATAACCGGCCATACGAAAATCTTCAACCAGATACTTCAGTGCCACGCGTGCGTTTTCCTGTAAGCGCGCAAAATCTTCATCGATTGAATAAGTACGGCGGCTGGTGCTGAAAATGGTGCCCACACCCAGCAGGAGTATCGCGCTGATCGCGACGGCTATCATCAACTCAATTAAGCTGACGCCGCGTATACGTTGAACTGGGATATTCATTTTCATGGTGTTTAGGTATCCATATTGATGGTCACACACTCAATCCCTGTCGGCGGTGTTGCAGTGCATTGTTCTGTGGTGTTGGCAACACGGCCTTCGCCCCATTCAACCTTAATCGTGTAGGTGGCGCCAACGAGTGAAATAAAGCCTTGTGCATTGATTAAACCGTTTTGCGTACCTTTCACACTTGCATCCCATTCAAAGAGATCAAAAAGGGTCAGTTGTGCAGCGGTGCAGGTCGCACCAGTACCGATGCAGCTGGTGGGCGTGGTGCCGGGGATACCAACTGTGTAATCCTGGTTACGGTTATTACGAATACGATCTGCCAGGTCATAGGCAATGTGGGTGGCGACAGTGCGGTTATAGGCGCTGCGATTATTCTGCAAGCCAATGGCTTGTAATCCCGCCAGGCCGATGAGGCCGATAGAAAATATGACTAAGGAGATCATGACCTCCAATAAGGTAAACCCTTTTGGTATGGAAAATAGTTGCCTATGTATGTTCATCATGTACAGGCAACTCCTTCGGTTAAGGTGTGACGCCCGGTGGTATTGATGGTGATTTGCTTGCCATAGTTGCCGGGTTTGCCCGATTCACATAAGGTGATGGATACCGCACCGGAGGTTTGCGTACCGTCACTGCGGTAGCTGATGGTATTGACGTTGCCATTTAAGGTAAGCATTGAGGGCAAGGCATCGGTGTTGCGGATCACGGCGCCTGATCCGGCAACCACGATTTGCCAGCCGGTTGCCCAATTTGTACCAGTGTTGGCGACGATACTGACTGCTCTATTACGGGTGGCGGCTTCGCTACGCGCATACGCCAGATCAGTGATCAGCGTATTAATCTGTGTGGTATAGCGATTGGATTGAGCGATGCCGCTGAAACTAGCGGTGCCAATAGCGGTCATGATGGCAAAAACCGACAGCGTTACCATCAATTCAATTAATGTTAAGCCAGTTGTGTCTTTCATGTACTTTATAGCGAACGTTTAATTAGCAACTTAATAAAAAATCGATAAAAGCCGTAGAGCGACAGATAAACGGTTGGGGATGTAATTTAATATTAGCTGCCATGGCCAAAAGCGTGATCAAGATCACGGACGGGGAGTCAGCGTTATTGCAGCGCTTAATTCAGCGAATAATAGATTCGTTTTGCTCTGCCCAGCCAGTTGATCCTTACATAGCTGTTAAACGCGGGGATGTACGAAACAGATTCGGATTTCGAGAAAAACAACAACACAAAAAAATCCCGCACCAAAGTGCGGGACTGGAATTAGAAATAAGCGAAGATTATTTTTTCTTTTCGGGCTTAGCCTCAGCCTTGGCATCTGCTTTGTTGCTATCTTTGATCTCGATCTTGGCGTTCTTGCGTAACTGTTCGATATAGTCCTGAATACGTTTCTGCTGAATGGCCGAACCGATCTGTTTGCTGGTTTGCTCAAAGGTCGGTGGCGTGCCAGTGCGGGTGTCTTCGAGTTTGATGATATGCCAGCCATAACGGGTTTTCACTGCGGTGCGGGTGTAGGTGCCTTTATTCATATTGGCAACCACTTGGGAGAATTCCGGTACCATTTGCGAAGGGTTGAACCATCCCAGGTCACCACCTTGTTCTTTCGTTCCAGGGTCACTGGACTTGGTCTTGGCCAATTCCTCAAACGGTGTGCCTTTGTCCAGTTCTGCTATCACCGCCTTGGCATCCTCTTCATTGGTGGTAATCAGGATATGACGTGCCTTGTATTCAGAAAAATTCTGGCTTTTGATTTTCTCGTCATAAATCTTTTTCATTTCTTCATCGGTAATGGGTTTGGCGACATCAGACTGCCGTAACAGGGCATTGGCCAATAAATTTTTCTTCGCCAGTTCCAGTTGCATCATAACTTCAGGGGTTTTGTCGAGTTTCTTTTTAACCGCTTCTTGGGATAACAGTTCGATACTGATGAGTTCGTTAATGACCTGTTCGGGATTGACATTGCCACCTTTGGTGGCGGCGTCAATCATCTGCTTTTTGATTTTTGCGCCATTAACAGTGGCAACGGTATCATCAGCGGCGAAGACAGGGTTGGCCATGGCAACGGTGATGACTGAAACAAATAGTGCTAAACGCATAGGTTATTTCCTTCCTTAGGAGAGATATAAAAGGTGGGTTAAGGTAACACTTTTTTAAACGGTTTGACAGTGACCTGGTTATAAACGC
Organism: Gammaproteobacteria bacterium; assembly: GCA_031405795.1. Taxonomy (GTDB): domain Bacteria; phylum Pseudomonadota; class Gammaproteobacteria; order UBA6429; family Thiohalophilaceae; genus JACQBC01. The sequence continues at coordinate 1,169 of JANNJI010000017.1, read as the reverse complement.
CGGCAAAAACATACGGGTCGGCGTCGGCCCAGACTTGGGCGGATTCCAGCGAGGCGAACTCCGCGACAATCAAGGAACCGCTGAATCCTGCACTGCCGGGGTCAGGCGAATCAATCGCAGGGAAGGGGCCTGCCAATAATAAGCGGCCTTCATTTTGTAATTGCTGCAAGCGCGCCAGGTGGCCGGGGCGGGCGGCGAGGCGTTTGCTTAAACTGTTTTCATTGTCCTGGCCAAAAATGGCGTACCACATGATCATGACTCCCTGATTACGATGGCGGGGTATCGGTTTGAATATATTTGGCCAGATAAAATCCTTGTAGCAGGGCAAAGGCCAGGGTGATGCCTAATAAACCGAATAATTTAAAATCAACCCAGGTATCAAAGCTGACATTGCGGGCGACAACCAGATTGATCCCACCCAATATTATAAAAAACACAATCCACATCACACTCAGGCGCAGCCAGATCGGTTCGGGCAGTTGCAGGGCCTGTTCCATCATATGTTTGATAATGGTTTTTTCACCGAAAAAATGACTAACAATGAAGGCAATCGCAAATAGCCAATAAACCAAGGTGACCTTCCAGATCAAAAAGGCCGGGTCGCGAAAATAAATGGTGGCACCACCAAACACCAGGGCGAGCACCAGGACGATAATGTGCATCTTTTCTATTTTTTTATGTTTTAGCCAGTTCCAAACTATTTGTACTGTCGTGGCCAACATCAACAGCGCCGTCGCCAGAATCATGGCATCGACTTCGTCCATGGATTTTTTACCAAGGTTATAGGCAAGATAAAAAATCAGCACAGGGAAAAAATCAAAGAGAAATTTCATTTTAATGGGTTCCTTATAAAACGATTAATGCAATGTGTGATGATGGGTTTTTTGAAAATATTTTTCCATCACGGCGCGGACATGATCCGGGTAGTCGATGCTCGACATTTGTTGCATGCCTTCTTCAAAAAAACCGGGGGCATCTTCCGGCAGTCGAAATAACAGTTGTTCAAAGATGGCCTCCATACGGTGTGGGTCATGTGAACGTGTGGCGATAATGCTGTGATTGATATTCAGTATCCGCCAGGGCCGGCCTGGATTGCTGCGGTCCGCGTCTTGCCGAAGTTGCGGCGTAATGGCTTCAATAATTTTATCAACGGCATCTGACATCGTCGC
>JANNJI010000016.1:0-1719 GCA_031405795.1 Gammaproteobacteria bacterium | reverse complement strand
TGGTCAAACATAGCCGCATTAGGTTCGGGATCATATTTGTATATCTTGTAACACACCGCAAAGGCAATCATTACCGACATGACAAGGACAAATACGATGGCCCAGTTAAGGGTATATTCGGTAACCTTGGCATCGGGATCCGCCTTGACACCATTAAGCTCCGTGGTATTGATGGAATATCCAATCAAGTCACGTGCCGCTGCAATATTTTTTGCATAACTGCTTACTTGATCGGGTGGCACCGAGTCCGCCAGGGATTGATAGCGATAATCAATCCGAAAATTGTTGCCCTCCGGCGTAACGGTTCTTTCAAACACAAATGCTTTATCATCAATCCGGCGTGTGCCCGCCTTGATTGGCCAGCTTTCCTTTAACTTTATCTGAGTTTGGATGTGGACTTCACGTTTTGGCGCTGTCGCAAGCGGCATGCTGCGTTTCGTTGCCTGTGTTTCCTTTAACATATTGATTAAATTCGGCTGAAAGAAATCGGCTTTAAAACGTTTGGCCTCTTTCACCAATTCCCAGAATTTGTCCAGGCGATATTCCTCGTGCACGGTAAAAATATTTTTATCTTTATTGTCTTCAGCCCGTGGGGCTGAAGCCGGTTCGATGGAAGGATAGTAGCGGGCGGTATAACTCAGGAATTCCTTGGCAATTTTTTCCTGTTCATTGTTGTTAAAATAATGCCGCATGTTGTCCGCACTGTTACCCAGGTACTCCGTCTTTATTTTATACACCGTTGGCACGTCATCGTAATTCACTTCAAATGTTTCAACAATTCTCTCTTCCAGCGGCGGTACCTTCAGAGGATTAATCGCAGTAAGGTTCACCTCCCCTTTGCGCAATACCAGGCCATAACCATAATCAGGCTGATAGATGTTATTGAGAGTGCCAAACTGAGCGCTAATGGTGGGGTCAAGCCAGAATTGCTTGCCGTTATATTCAACCAGCGCGATCACATGGTTAAAATCAGTGGCTGATGGTTGCAAGGTACTTGTGGCAGATCGCATACGCGTGTTCACCAACACCGGATAAGCATCGAGCCCCAGCGCTCGCAACATGCTGATGAACAACACCACTTTATCCTTGCAGTCACCAAAGCGCCGTTCCAGCACCACCTCTGGCGCATGTGGTTTATACGCGCTGACACCCATCTCTATTCCCGTGTAACGAATGTCATCCTGGGTAAACTTCAGGACTTTCAGAATACGTTGTTCCGGCGACAACTGGTTTGTGGTAATACTTAATGTTGCTTTGCGAACATCCACCGGTGGTTCATCCGCTATTTTGAACAAGGGTAGTGCCCAGCCAACAACATCCTGCCATTGGTCAAACTGACTTATCTGGATCCAGGGATAAGGGTTGTACCAACGCGGGATTTCTTCATCGCGATAAATCGCGGGAACGTCATCCGCTTGATACCGGTAATGCCATTGATTACCCACTGCTGTTTTTCTGAAGGCCTTATCGGTCAAGTACGGTTTGAAATACAGAGGCGTATTTTTGGCGGTAATAATCTTATAAAACACTTTTTTAACGGGTACCGCCCACTGGACATCCACCGCATTAAATAATTTCTTCCCAAACGCAGGATTACTACCAGTGCGAGAGTAGCTGTATTCAACGACATCACCAATATGAATATCTTCCAGAATTATTGTCGCTGTTTTACGACCATCAAACACTGAATTTTCCATATCCGCCTCTCTCTGAAACACG
>JANNJI010000015.1:0-1846 GCA_031405795.1 Gammaproteobacteria bacterium | reverse complement strand
AGCATTTTGTACGAGAATGGTGTGCTTAAACAAGGTGCCACCCGTGGTGATGGTTATACCGGCGAAGACGTGACGCAGAATGTGCGCACTATCCACAGCATCCCGTTAAAGTTGCGTGGTACTGATTATCCGCGTGTGCTTGAGGTGCGTGGCGAAGTGGTGATGACCAAGAGCGGTTTTATTGCACTGAATAAGGCACAACAAGCCAAAAATGAAAAAGTTTTTGCCAACCCGCGCAACGCCGCGGCCGGCAGCCTGCGCCAATTGGATCCACGGATCACCGCAACGCGGCCGCTGGCCTTTTACAGTTATGGAGTGGGGCAGATACAAGACGGTACTTTGCCGGCACAACACAGTGTTATGCTGGAAAAATTACGTTCATGGGGTTTGCGCATCAATCCGGAAATCAAGGTTGTGCAGGGCGCACAGGGTTGTTTGGATTATTTTACCGCGTTGCAACAAAAACGAAACGGCTTGGATTACGACATCGATGGTGTAGTGTATAAAGTTGATAGTCTTGTGCAACAACAACAATTGGGTTTTGTTTCGCGTGCACCGCGCTGGGCGGTGGCACATAAATTTCCTGCGCAAGAGGAAATGACTATCTTGCGGGACATTGAGATTCAAGTTGGTCGTACCGGCGCTTTAACGCCGGTAGCGCGACTGGAACCGATCTTTGTTGGTGGTGTTACCGTGACCAATGCCACCTTGCACAATCAAGATGAGATTGAACGCAAGGATGTCCGCGTCGGTGATACCGTGATCGTACGGCGTGCGGGGGATGTGATTCCTGAGATTGTCGCCGTGGTTTTGAGTAAACGGCCACTGGATTCCAAACCTTATCAGATGCCGACCACCTGTCCGGTGTGTGGTTCAGTCGCGATTCGTTTTGAAAATGAGGCTGCGCTGCGTTGTAGCGGTGGTTTGTATTGTGCCGCACAGCGTAAAGAGGCGATGAAACATTTTGCTTCACGCCGTGCTATGGACATCGAAGGTTTAGGTGACAAGTTAATCGATCAATTGGTTGATCAGGGTCAGATTAAAGACGTCTCTGATCTTTATCACTTAAGCCATGCAACCCTGGCACAAATGGAACGCATGGGCGATAAGTCGGCCAATAATATTATTGACGCCCTGGAAAAAAGCAAAGCCACGACCTTGGATCGATTTATCTACGCCCTGGGTATCCGCCAGGTGGGCGAAACCACCGCAAAAACCCTGGCACAACACTTTGGGCAATTGCCAGCGGTGATGGCAGCGAGTGAAGAAGAACTATTAGCTGTGCCAGACGTGGGGCCGATTGTCGCGGCGAGTATCACCACGTTTTTCAAAGAATCTCATAACCGTGATGTGATTGAGAAATTACGCAAGGCCGGGGTGTGTTGGCCAGACGTCGCACGCAAACCGCCGGATCAACAACCGTTGCGGAATAAAACGTTTGTTGTCACAGGTACGCTGGTATCAATGAGTCGGGAAGAGGTGAAGGTAGCGCTCGAAGCATTAGGTGCCAAGGTGAGTGGCAGTGTATCGAAGAAAACCGATTACGTCGTTGTCGGTGCTGATCCTGGCTCCAAGGCCGTGAAGGCCGAAGCGTTGGGGATTACGGTGTTGGATGAAGAGGCGTTGCAGAAATTGTTGAAAACACAGCAGACATAAGGATCGATTTAATTCACACCCCGGCAAACGGCAGCCGAAGTCGCGGTGGCGCACGATACGCGAACGGCCCACCGCTACTGCGTGATCGCGTGATATATGTGGGCTTAGGTTGGCCAACAGGAGGTGTTGGTCCCGGCTTTCTGGCCCGCGTTATTCATGGTTATCGCTGCACAGTCGGTGTCTCCGGCCT
>JANNJI010000014.1:0-1277 GCA_031405795.1 Gammaproteobacteria bacterium | reverse complement strand
TCCACATCAGCAAAGGTATTCGCCGGTATGGTGTAACTGAAGACACTGCCTTCGGCGGCAAAAACATCGGTGAGTGCCGTTGCTAACGTCGGCGCGTCATTGGTATTAACGACGCTGAGGTTGAACACCTGTGAGGTACTTGCCCCGGCCGTGTCGGTGACGGTTAATACAATGGGCAGTACCACGTTCGCATCAGCGTTGCTCGGCGTGCCGAAGAAGGTGCGTGTCGTTGCATCGAAGCTCAACCAGCCAGGCAGCGGCCCACCTGCCGCTGAAGTAGCGCTGTAGGTAAGCGTGTCACCATGAATGGCATCGATATCGCTAAACAAGTTGGCGTCAACGACCAGTGTGAAAGCCTGATCTTCGAGCGCTGCCTGATCGCCGATGACGCCATTGACTACGGGTGCATCGTTGACATTGTTTACCGTTAACGCAAAGTCATTGCTGACGGACATGCCATAGTTGTCGGTGGCGGTGACGCGAATACCTAAACCGTCGACATCACCATTACCGGGTACGCCGAAGAAACTACCGGTGTTGGCATCAAACGTCAGCCAGGCTGGCAAAGGCGAACCATCCGCGAGTGTGGCGCTTAACAACAAGGTATCGGTATTGTTGGGATCAACAAAGGTACCAAACGGAATTGTAAAATTGAATGGCTCATCTTCATTCGTTGACTGTGCGGCAATCGGTTGTGCCACTTGCGGGGACAGATTATCCGCCCAGGCTTGTAATTGCGCGGCATTGAGTACACTGCCGTTGGTAAAGAACCAGGCTTCTATCTGATTGGCTGGCGATGTGTACCAATCACGCACCGTGATGCGGTCACCGCTGGTGAAATCCACCACCAGATCATTACCCGTCCGGCCGGGGGTCATGATCTCCTGGGTAATACCCGCGCCCAATTGTACGCTGTCAAAATTGAAAAATTCACTGGACGGCTCTGAATCAATGATCACATCCTGGCCATCACCGAGATTGAAGCGATAGGCATCGTTTCCCCGTCCGCCAATTAACGTGTCATTGCCTGCCTGACCGGCAAGATTGTCGTGGCCATCGAGTGCAACAATCGTGTCGTTACCCGGCGTGCCTTCCATGAAGTCAGTAAAATATTGGTCGTTTGTTCCCACCAGGATGTGTTGCAATTGATCCAGGTTCAGCACTAACCCATCGGCAAATTCAAATTGATTGACTAGCCACTTGCCCACGGCCATCAATGCACGCAATCTCATTCCACCGAGCGTTGCCGGCGTCATCGAGTCGGTGGCCCAGTCCAC
>JANNJI010000013.1:0-1394 GCA_031405795.1 Gammaproteobacteria bacterium | reverse complement strand
GGATTCCATTTCCCCGTTTCATGGAGCCTGCCGACTTGCGCAGCCTGTTAACCGGCTCACTGTACCTGGAGCCCTCGCCCACCGTCGAACAAAAGCTGCAAGACGTGATCAATCGAATCTGGTCGGGCGAGATCACTTGTCCGGATGCAGACGAAGTACTATCAACACTGAAGGGCTTGCTGTCGCGAATGTTTGCGCCCGACTTAACTGCCGCACAGCGTATGCGTGTTGGTGAATTAAGTTCAAAAGCGGTCTATGTGCATTCGCACATGGATGAAGAAACCTTTGATACCGATCGTGTGCGCCAGTGTTGCGTCGGCATTCGCGAACCGGATGGCAGCAATATACCGTCCTGTTCCTATAATGTGATTTACCGTAACCGCGACACGCGCTTCAATTCAGCACCCGCAGCACCACCAGCGTCACTCGGCAAGGGACGTATCTGGCCTATCCATGCCGTTATAGGAAAATAAACTGACTGAGATTGTGATGGATGCGACCATAAACTCAAACAAGCGATCAGTCTATTCGGACTTTTTTCATTATCTCTGCTTCAGTAATCGGAGTTAATCAAATGGAATGGATTTTACTTTTGGCTGTATTTTTTCTGGCGTTCAGTAACGGCGCAAATGACAATTTCAAAGGGTTTGCCACCGTCTGGGGTTCAAATGTTCTGAAATATCGGCAAGCACTCATGTTGGCGACCTTAGCAACAGTGGCGGGCTGCATTGCCGCACTGTTTCTTGCCAATGAACTCGTACAACACTTTTCAGGAAAAGGTCTGGTCGAGGAAGCGGTACTGGGCTCACCCCTTTTTCTACTGAGTGTCGCCTGCGGTGCTGCGCTGACGGTTTTTTTTGCAACGCGGCTGGGCTTCCCGGTTTCCACTACTCACGCACTCATTGGCGGGTTAATCGGTGCCGGGTTGGCGCAAAATGATGGTGGCGTGCATTTCGGTAGATTAATTCAAACCTTCCTCGCCCCATTACTCATTAGCCCCCTGTTGGCAGCTGTCTTGGGTGCTTTTGTATATTCCGTATTCCGCATGCGTACTTCTACAGCGGATTGTGTCTGTGTGGGCCAGCCGGAATTACTTATTTCAAAGGATGCAAGTGGTGTGGCAATGCAAAGTTCTTCGTCTCCGGTGTTAGTGATAGGGCAAAATAAAAATTGCGATTCCATACCTGTTATGGCTAGTTTCTCTATTTCCCATTGGCTGGACAAATTTCACATCTTTTCAGCGATGGCCATCTGTTTTGCGCGCGGATTAAATGACACCCCAAAAATTGCAGCGCTCATCATCACCTCCAGTATGATCAACATGCAGCTCTCGATGTCATTAATTACGGTAGCAATTGCACTGGGCGGATTGGGATTTGCAAAACGTGTTGCTG
>JANNJI010000012.1:0-1321 GCA_031405795.1 Gammaproteobacteria bacterium | reverse complement strand
GGAAACCGATAAAATACATTTGGTATATAGGGAGGGCGGAACACTCGACGAAAATCCAAACATAATCGAAACTCCCATGCTTGTTCCACTGTCCATTCGCATGGAGATCGATAAGGTAACGCAAGTTGAGTTGAGTGATGTATCACCGGCTGTTCGTGAGTGTCTTGATTGGATACCCCCCTCACCCTCTACCATCGCATCTTTCACCCTCAATCCCAAGGCCAACATTAAAAAGATCGACTTTCGTATCCAATTACCCTGCGCCGCATATCGACAAGAGTTTTATTACACCATCAAGGTAAAATCCCTGGGGGGTAATTACTTCATTAGGAAGAAGTTCCCGGCTAAAGTTATCTACAATTTTGGGGAATGACCGTGACCATCACGATGAATACCTCAAGCCGAATCATCGACGAAGATAGAGCGGCTGGCCAACGAACGCTCAGTCAATATCCTACGAATTCACTATAGAGTTCGTTAACGAACTCTCGTTAATGAACAGGATAAATTATGGTACAGCAGGGCATGACAGAAACTGGTAATAGCGATTTTTTATTCATCTAATAGCGAGAGTAAATACGCCTTAATTTTTGGATCGTGCGCTAAGTCAATCGGTGTTAAACCGTATTGGTTTTTGTGTTTTAATAACACCTTGTTTGGTAATAATAACCTGATCAATTTAATATGATCATTATAATCACCGCTAAGACCACCCACTGCCATATGTAATGGTAGCGTACCGGTATTATCTTCCAGAGTGGGATCAACGCCTTTTTTTAACAGATACTCAACCATTACATAACGTTGCGCCAGGCTTGTCTGGGAATATTTTCTTGGTTTATCTAACTACGGCTCGTAGGTTCTTCTAATAAGTGCAGCGAATAATAACGTTTCGTTATCACTGTCCCTGACCTGCACATCTGCCCCTTTTTCCACCAGCAATTGCGCCAGTTTGAGATTGCCATTGGCGAAACTCCAGAATAGTGCTGTTTCCCCAACAGTGCCTTTGCTATTGACGTTTGCATTTTTTTTAAGTGCCATTAGCACCTTGTTATAATTATTGTTGTAAGCCACATTCAGCAATAACGCATCGGCATCGCGGGTGCTTGTTGGTGGACTGTCGTCGGCGGTACACGTCAATATGTTGAACAACAGGGCAAGACAGAGACTGGTAATGGCGATACTTTTATTCATTTTACATACCCCGGCGTTAAGGGTTCCCCTTTAGGGCTTAAACTCATGATAAATGCCCTTGTCGGGGTGGAGACGGTGCGGCATCGTGCCGGGCGGAAATTTACCGAATTGGTTCTTATAGGCCTGT
>JANNJI010000011.1:0-7290 GCA_031405795.1 Gammaproteobacteria bacterium | reverse complement strand
CCGACCTGTCTGCGTAACCACGCGATTATCAACGAGGTGAATGCCGGTCGTGGTCCGATTCACATGGTCACCATGGAAGCCTTCCAGGATCCGCATCTGGAAGAGATCGGCTGGCACAACTTCCTCGGTATGACCGTTGGTCAGGCCGTGCTGTGGGCCGCAACTGACGTCGATCCAAAATACGAAAACCCGGAATTAACCACTTCTGAGCCTTATGTCATGGGTTCACATGCTACCGGTTGTGGCGCATGGGTTTCTGGACCGGAAGACTTGTCTCCGCCAGAATATTTCTGGGGCTATAACCGCATGACGACTGTTGAAGGCCTGTTCGGTTGCGGTGACGCTGCAGGCGGTACACCGCACGCGTTCTCATCCGGTTCCTTCACGGAAGGTCGTCTGGCTGCCAAGGCTGCCTGTAAGTATATCGATGATGGCAAAGCGGAAGGCATTCGGGTGTCTGACGAGCAGATCCAGCGACGTAAGGAAGAAATCTATAAACCGATCGAAACCTACCGCGTGTACAGCAACGAAGTCGTTGCCGGTACCGTCAACCCGAACTTCATCAACCCGCGGCAGGGTCTGGATCGTCTGCAAAAGCTGATGGATGAGTACTGCGGTGGTTTTGGTGTGAACTACATGACCAACGACAAGCTTCTGAACATCGGTCTTAAGAAGATGGCGATTCTGGGCGAAGATCTGGATAAAGTGGCTGCTTCCGATATCCATGAACTGTTGCGTGCATGGGAACTGAAGCATCGCTTCCTGACTTCTGAAGCGGTATTCCAGCATACGTTATTCCGTAAGGAGACACGTTGGCCGGGTTACTACTACCGTGGTGATGTTATGAAGCTGGATGATGAGAACTGGCACGTACTGACTGTATCTCGTCGTGATCCGAAGACCGGCGAGTACACGATGGAAAAGGCGCCTCTTTACCACCTTGTAGGTGACCTTGAAGACAAAGACCTGGCTAAACTGAAAGCAGAAGGTCACCACTAAGCAAATACAGGCTTGATTTTTACCAGCCTGGAAATATATTTGCACTACAAAAAAGGACTAACATGTCTAGTGTTGGTCCTTTTTTTTATCTATATAGATAGTAAATAGTTTGTCCAAACTATCGATAATATGAACAAACAAAACCATATTTTAATGAGATATTTTTAATGAACATCATTGAAAAAACAGATGAAGAGATTTTAGAGCTGGCGCACCCCATGTGGGCGGATCTTGTTAAGTACTCAAATGAAGGGAACTACGGTGCTTTCACGCGAAAATTTTCCAGTACGTTGATGAAGGGTGCCAATGAAGTTGAAATGGGCAAGCAGTTTGCGAGAAGCGATCTCGCGAAAAACCTGTCAGAGGATTATACCTATCTTGGCATGATACGTCGTGGTGAACATGTCACCGTAATGTATAAAGTGATTAACAAAAAAGATAACGGTGAATGGCTCGGCAGACTGGTGCTGGGTTATGAAAATGACAAGGTAAAAATTTTTGGTTGTACGCTGTTCTAGAAACAAATCTGGGACAGGACAAGCTAAGCTGAAAAAGGTTTTATTAAATATGTCAGATACAATAGAAGATGAAAAATTCGTTGAACTGAAGTATAAGGTCATCGATAACAAAACCGGTGGCGTCCTCGTTACTGTGGATTACCCGTTGGGTTATGTTCAAGGCGTGAATGATGTGATGTCAGAAGAAGTGACAAAAGAGTTATATGGTAAAAAAGTTGGTGATGTTATCGAAGTGCCCGTTGACACGACATTATTATATGGTGAAAGAGACGAATCGTTGGTGTTTACCGATCGAATCGAAAATGTCCCTGAGGAATTTCGTGAAATTGGTATGACTATCACCATGGAAAATGAAAAGGGTGAACCGAGAAATTTTATCGTTACTCGATTTGATGATAAGACCTTAACCGTTGATGGTAATAACCCACTTTGCGGCAGAGAAGTCACCTTCGTATTGGAAGTTTTGTCGATACGTGACGCCACCGATGAAGAAATCGAGCTTGGTGGTGCAGTTGATGCAAATCCTGATTTGAATGAAATACTTGCACGGGCAGAATGAAATACTCAAATATTTACATTTTATATCCTGTAAACAGGGCCTTAGAGCGCGCAATAGCTGGCTCGCTAGGCATGTTGAGTGAAGAGGTGGCTGCAGCGGCGATGCCGGATACAAAGGTGACGGTTGCTGATAACTTTCTTTTCACACGCGGAAATTTTGAACAGCATCGCTACAGTACGAATATATTGGAAGCTGCGCAAGAGGCGCTTGAAGCTGCGTTAGTAACAGAAAACGATGACTTAGTACGATCGGCAATACTAAATAACCTGGGTAATCTACTCGCCGCGCTTGCGCAAAATCGAAGAGATGCCGATCTTTATAACCAGTCAATTACTTCATTTAATCAAGCATTAGAACTTGTTAGCCAGGAAACTTCGCCGCTTGATTGGGCCGCGACGCAATCGAATTTAGGTACGGCATTGCAGGCGTTGGGCCGGCAAGAGACTGACGCAAAATTACTGAATAAAGCGGTTGATGCGTACACAGCAGCGTTACTGGTATATTCAAAAAAAGAAACCCCGGAAGAATGGGCAATAGTCATGCATCAACTGGGTGCGACCTTTCATACATACGGGACCCTTCTCAAGGGCAACCGCACTTTTCAGAAGTCTGTTGTTTCTTATAAAAATGCGCTTGCACTTCTCGATGCGGATAATTATGCATTTGAATTAACCGCGACACATAATAACCGTGCGGCTGTACTACATCATCTGGGTGAGTCAGAAGATAACCCGGAACGTCTGATCGAGGCCATGAAATCGTATGAAAAGGCCTTAACGGTGAGTATGGAGCAGCAGTTACCCTTCCACCTGGCGGTCATCATTCGTGTAAATAAGGCGACAGCACAAAATGTCCTGGCAGAATTAACCAACGATGCCGTGCTTGCAGAAGAAGTTGCCGATGAATTTGAATTAATTCTGGAATGTTTCCCGCATGTTTTACAGCCACTTTGTGTAAAACATTGTCAGGCGCAATTAAATCAGGCAAAGAAGCTGGCAGGCGCTTCAGCTGCTTAATAAACAGGTAACTGCATATACAGAATCGCAGCTGCGAATGCTGTAGCGAATTACAGGCGTTCAGAAAGTTGATAGTCGATATTAATAAATGCGCCAATCTCAGCACAAAACTTGATCACGCGTGCGCCAAAACCGACATCCGGACTCGTTTCACCCTTATCAATAGACAAGGTTAACACGACGCCGATTCTTGGGGATAAGTTATGACTTTTACAGATCTCAATTATTTTGTTCTTAGCGGGTTCAATTTTTTTAAGAATTTCATCATCGATGAGTTTGTAAATATCCAGCGCTTGGGATTCAGACGTTATTGTTTCTGTTGAGAATTCCCATGAGCTGATAACAGGTTTATCCAGACTACCATACATGCCAGCATCATCGACTGATGTGGGTTCTAACCCAATGATTTTTGTGACTTCTTTTGGGTCGAAGTGATAACCAGAGAACCCAAAATAAGCTCGTCCTTTGTTAAATGCCACGGATTGTTTCCTCATCAAATAGATAGTCGATACAACGCTGGATTATAACTTATAGGATAGATAGATACGGTACTCTCCTTGAAAATTTCATAAGATGCGGGTCGTTAGCACGCCATTGCCCCCCACGTCGCCCCCTAGGCCGAAAGCCGTTATATTAGATATAAGTATACTAGGCTAAAAAGATATTATAGAAATACCTATTATGTTTCTGATAAAAAAGAGGTACAGTTATAATTTATTCCTGCGACGGATAAACTGCATCTGAATTAATTCGCAAACAAACTAAGTAGACGAAAGGTATTGAAGTTTGTCGTCTGAAGAAAGACAAGAGAAGAAGCGAGACCCCAACGACCCATGCCTGTTTTGCAAAGATCCACGCGGCGTTTCGCTGGAACGTGAACTTGCTTACAGTGCCCACGATTCCTACGCGGTCAGTCCGGGGCATACCCTGATCATCCCGAAACGTCATGTCGCCAGCTTTTTTGACCTGACGCCGGAAGAGGTTAATGCCTGCATGGCGCTGATAACTGAGGAGAAGAAGCTACTGGACGAGGAATTTTCGCCTGATGGCTACAATATCGGCGTTAACGTGGGTTCAGCGGCCGGACAAAGTATTTACCATGTCCATATTCACCTCATTCCCCGTTACCAGGGGGATGTCGAGAACCCCCAGGGGGGCGTGCGGCATGTGATTCCCAGGAATGCACATTACACGCGATAGAGAGTATACTTTCGTCAGTTTTAAGTGGGAGGGGCTGACAACCCTGTTGAAATTCCTCCCCGTATTAACCATTGAGGAGCACTGATTATGAGCAACAAACCAGTATTTACTAGACCTAAGGTTCCCGAAGGCAAAACGGACTATTTAACAACGACACAGAAAGCGATTACACCAGGACAGTTTTTCGTAGGCTATACCACCACCTGGAAATCTTTCCAAAAAGAAGTGCCTTACAGCACCCCGAAGAAGCCATAAGACAGTTAGCCGTGCGACCCTGCAAGGGGGTCGTGCGGCGACTCAATCTGAATAGCCCGTGATACGGGCTTTTTTTTGCCTGTTTTTTTGAAATCCGAACCTAACGTTTAAACACGCTCAGAAAGCTTGTAATCAACATTAATAAAAGCGCCAATATCTGCCATGAAGCGGGTTGTTCTGCCGCCAAAGCCCACATCCGGGCAGGTCTCATCTTTATCAATCGATAACACCAGAACCACACCGAGTCTGGGCGATAAATTGTGGCTTTTGATCACTTGAAGAATTTTTTCCTTAGCCGGTTCTATCTGCTTGAGGAGTTTATCCGTTAATTTATAAACGTCTACCTCATCTGTGACCGTCTCCGTCGATAACTCCCATGAACTGATCACAGGCTTGTCCAATCCACGGTGTGCACCGGCGGCATTGACTGAGGTGGGTTCAATGCCAAGCAGGCGGGTGATGTCATCGGGATTGAAATGATAACCACTCAGTGCGAAATAGGCCCGCCCTTTATTAGATGCCAAAATAGTGCCCTCATCAATGGATTGTATATATTACGCGGAATTATAGCGTATAGGTAAAATGCGAACGCTAAATAACTGTTCCGAATTTCTGTCCACTTTATGTAATAACGCCATGCGGTCGGTGTATTGTCCCCCCCCCTTTTTTTTTTGAAAAAGGGGGGCGAGGGGGGTGAAACGCATCGAATATAAAAATCCCTCACGGCAACTCGATTGCTGTTCCCGACGTAATTCTCGACAACTACGTTGACAATTACCACTCCTGAGACACGGCGCCAGTGTCACTGCTAAAAATGCCTTTGGCGATTCCGTTGTGGAGGTTGCTATTAAAGCAACGAACCAAGAATCATTGAGCTTGTGAGAAATCGAGGGAAGGGCTAATATTTGCTTCGAGGCGGCGGCGCCCAAGTTTTTCAGGATGTCACCTATGTCACCAAGGAAATGTATGATTAACACATTCTTATTGTTCACGTCGGCCTGCTTTTTCTTCTCAGCAATTTCATTTGTGCATGCCGAGGGAAAATTAATTAATGACGAAATGTCCCGCGCCCTTAAGAAGTTTAACCCCAGGTTCGAGGCTTGGAAATCGACGGATTATGTAACCGCTGTGCAAAAGAACGCGATGGAAAATAAACGCCTTCCTTATGCCCTGGTCTTTGATGTTAATAAGGATAAAAAGAATGACATTTTCATTGACGGGCATGATGACAAAAATAACCTGCTTATATGTTTTTTATCAAATCCGAAGGGATACACCGTGATAGTCATTAAGCAAGACGATTTTATTAATCCCCAAAAACTTGGGCACTGGAGAGAGGGAAAAAAAGAATTTGGATTGAATTATTATCTGTCGCCAAATATGGCAGGGACAGGATTTACACTTGCTTATCCTCAACAGGCTGACGCTAAGGGCGAACTCGCGGGTGATGGTGCGATAGTCGAATACGTTTTTAATAACGGTAAATTTGATGAAAGCGTTGAAATTTTGTAATCGGCGACATCACTTGCTGCACAGGGATTGCCTTTATTTCAACAACCCTGATCCGTACGACTATTTACTGCCTCCTATGTTAACCAGGATCTCATAAACATTGATCCAAACAGGGTTGACCGTCGTCGCTAACGGGATCATGCTACTTCGATCCACCACGGAGTAGCAATGATGACGAGATCAAAGAATGGCGAGGCAATCAGCGCAGCCGGTAAGACACCAGCGGCGATCAAGAAACTGAAACAGTTCATAACGGATCGTGAACGCGAGGGGGATCTGGATGAATGGCGCCGCGGAAAAGTAATTCTCGGATACATTGAGCTGCGTAAAGTGGTCGATCTCGCACTGGAATACGGGATCTCACGCGGCGCCATTCATCGTTGGTTGCAATGGTACGAAGCAATGGGTGTCGCTGGACTCGTCACCGCAACATCACCTGGCGCACCGCCGAAATTGAATGCAGAGCAGCGTTCCGAATTGACTGCCCTGGTTGAGAAGGGTTCTCTCGCCGCCGGTTACGCCAGCGGCATAGGGACGGGTCCGATGGTTGGCAATTTGATCGAAAAAAAGTTTGGTGTTCGTTATCACAAACATAACGTTCCACGCTTGTTGCATGAGCTCGGATTTTCCCTGCAGCGCCCGCGTAAGCGGTTAGCGCGTGCCGATTTGGTGGCGCAAGAAACGTGGGTTCGCGAGCGTCTTCCTGCGATTAAAAAAAAGCAAACGCCTGTCGTGGCGTAGTCATGTATGGCGATGAAGCCAGCTTCTGGCTCGACGGCAGTTTGCATCGCACATGGGCGAAAGTGGGCGAACAACCCCACGTTGACACGTATGGCCTGCACAAGACAGCACACGTATTGGGTACACTGTCGCTCGAAGTGAAACCGACATTTCGCTATATGTTTGCGGAAGTATTCAACGGCGAGACATTCTTGATGTTTCTGCAACAGCTCGTGTGTCGCCGTCGCCGGAAAATATTGCTCATCATCGACAACGGTCCCTGCCACAATCTGGCATCGGCAGGTATCGCTTGGTTGGCGGAAAACCGTCATCGCATCGAGCTGTTTCGCTTGCCGCCCTATTCGCCAAATCTCAATCCAATCGAAGGCGCAGGGAAGGAAACCAAAAAGCGAACGACGCACAACAGGTTTTTTCGAACGACGGACGAACGAGATACGGCACTGATATCGACATTTGAAGATTTCTCAAATCGTCCGCATCTTCTCGCAGG
>JANNJI010000010.1:0-2274 GCA_031405795.1 Gammaproteobacteria bacterium | reverse complement strand
ACGGTTACGATTTCGGCTCGTCGGAATCGCGCTTCGCGTCCGGTTTATCCGCGGCCGGTTTATCTGCGTCTGGTTTATCTGCGGCCGGTTTGTCCGCGTCGGGCTGGGCGTCGTTGGGAACCGGTGGAGTGGCGCCGCTCGGCGGGCGAACGGTTCCGCCTGGAGGGCCGATGCCCGTCGGGCCATTCTCGGGTTTTACATCCGCTTCGTCCGCGCTGATCAACTTGTTCATCGGCAGGTTGTCTTCGTTCGGCTCTTCGTTGAGCAGCGCGGTGTACAGCAATGGTTTTTCATGGCCGGTGTAAATCACCTTCACAAAGTGCGACTTCACCAGCGCGCCGCCGCGCCAGTTGTAGGTTTCGATCAGGTAGCGGTCTTTCGTTTCCACGTTCGCCGGTTGCTTGCCGAGTTTCCTCTGGACCTGTTCCGGCCCAATGACATCCGCGCCATGCGCGGCCGTCGACCGGGCTTTAGCCAACTCCATGACTTCCTGGTAACCCTTCTCCGCGCCGGGCCGCGCAACCATCCGGTCGTAGGCGCAATGTTAGCGCCACCCCCTTTGCGGTGGCACGAATCACCCGGGTATTAAACAGGATGGTGGGGTTTGCCGAGTCCAGCATATTCAACCCCAGGTAAGCACCTCGCGCCACCGGTGGCACAGGATTGGTGTAGATAAATAGCCCGGAGTTGGAAATATCGCGCGAATACCCTTCAATAATGCCAATGTAGGCGTTACTAATGCGGATGCGTGCTTGAACCGGAATTCGAGGAAAACCACGGCGTTCGATAAGCTTGTCAATCACGCGTTATATACCCTACCCTCCCCACATTGTTGAGCACCTCACCTGACCCATCCATTCATAACACGATACTGATGATTTTTAGCTAGGCGTTGGATGTTTTTATTTTTTGTAAGCTGAGATTACCACATAAAATCAAATTGTCATTTTTTCAATAACTAAATTTATTTTTAAAGAAACTGCACCCCAATGGCATATTCTTGATATTGTTCTTGTATATACCGAACTTCGCCCATTAAACCGAGCGGTCGTTGTTCGCCGGTCGACGCGGTAATGCGCTCCAATTCGATGGTTTCGCCAATCGGGAATGGCATCTTGCTCACCAGACACACACCACCTAATGAATAATCCATCACCTCCAGCGACAGCATCGCCCCCTCTGTGGTTCGAACTTCGATGCTACGCCCATAACGCACACGTTTAAACTGACGTTTCTCGATAGGTGCTTGTATTCTGGCGTTCATGTCTGAAACTCCCGTTGTTGATGATGTCTACCCAAATAACTAGGCGTAAATCGTCACAACGTCAATAGAGTTTACATTCTTTAACAAATTTACACACAAATACATTGTTGAAGCTGAGGGGAATCACGCGTATTACACCGGGAGGGAGGAAGGTGTGCTGGTAGAATAGCCGTCGTCACGCCTGCATACGGTTCGTCGGTGATGTCACTATAAATACCGAACCATTTTCACCTGTCAGTTGTTCCAACAAACAACCTGGTTGCAGGGAGATGATTAATACACCCTGATCAATGCGGCAAATGCCCCCTGACAATTCAGCTGAGCTGCGCAACGCTTCAAACTCATCGGCGGTGATAGCATCAGGCGTAAGTTGCAACAAATAGGTCGCCGCGCCGGTTTTTTCTATCGCAATGATTAATCGGCCACGTCCGGTTGAGTAGCTACAGATGCGTTGTAGATGGCTAAAACGGCTTGCATTGAGATGGAAATGCCTCGATTTTTGCAAGACCCCCAGTTCCCGCACCACATCCCCTGTTGCGGTGATCATGCCCGGTTCGGGTTCATTGATAATTTCGATCAATTCTGGTGTCAGCATAGTCTTCCCCACGTCCTTGTTGATTGTGTCATCGCCTGGCGGTGTGTGTTGCACCCATAGTTCCATGGATATATTAGCGCCGATTATGTCACAGCCAGGGATACGATTGGTGCGACGTACCCACTAAAAAACCATTGTAGCCACGCTAAATAACTGTTCCTAAATGGTGTTCGCTAACCGAAGCGGCGGGTTGCGATATTGGTAAGTTTTGATGCAGCGGAAATACAATCATGCCTCAAAACAATTCGCAGGATAGCTGCCTCAACGAATCACTTCCCCCTTATAAAAAGGGGGATTAACGACTGCATGGAGGCAGGAGGTACGAGCCCATGGACGGGCGAAGGTAGAACATCCGTGATCCACTTGAACATCGCCTGAAAGACGGCGCCGCCGGGATTCGGAGCGTATGCACAGG
>JANNJI010000009.1:0-6137 GCA_031405795.1 Gammaproteobacteria bacterium | reverse complement strand
CGAGTAAACCGGCGGTTACAACTATCACCTATTTTTCCGACGTGCTCTGCGTATGGGCCTACGCGGCGCAAATCAAACTGGATGAAATGCGGCAACAGTTTGGTGACCGGATCCGCGTGGAGTATCACTTTCTTCGCATGTTCGGCGATGTCGCCACGCGCATTGAAACCGGCTGGGGCGACAAAGGCGGTGCACTCGGCCTTGCAAAAGATGTAAAACAGGTGGCGGCGAACTTCGATCATATCGACATTCATCCCGATATCTGGATTAGAAACAGGCCCTCCACATCGGTGAGTTGTCATCTGTTTCTCAAGGCCATCCAATTGCTGGAGCAGTCCGGTGAAATCTCCGCAGCGCCTCAGACGCAGTTTGATGGCAAGCGTCTGTTCGAAGAAACGGTTTGGCGCTGTCGCCTCGCCTTTTTCCGGGATCTGCAGGACATCGCTGATCGTACCCATCAGGAAGCAATTGCCACCGACATGTCGTTGCCACTTGCCAACATCCGCAGGCTGATCGACAGTGGTGCAGCTTATGCGGCGCTATGCGCGGACTTCGAAGCCAAAGAAAAATATTTTGTTGAGGGCAGCCCCACCTTTTTGTTCGACGAAGGGCGACAGAAACTCTATGGCGATATCGGCTATCGCATCATCGCGGCCAATATCCAAGCATTGTTGGCCGGTACGGGTGAACAGGCCAGCTGATGTTAACCGTTGTTTGTTGGGGTTAGCCCGCGAACCCCAACATCTTTTATTCACCACCATTATTTTATTTGCGCTGATGATGTTAGGGAAACGACGAAGTAGCATTGAACGGTGATGAAATGTCGCTGGATGTCTGCAACCGCAACTGCGGCGAGGTATTATCGCTAAACCAGTGATTAAATTACCTACAGTCTGAAGTCGATACTGTAGTTGAATTTAACTATCATAACGACACAGTATTTTTTATCCGCTCAAAGCGATGGCTTGATCGGTTTCATGCGAACTAATAATAGATAACCATTCCATGCCTGTTCGAATTCTGCACGACGCAGGCGTATGTGGCCTAACGCAGGATCGAACAGATTAATGTAATCCGATGAGATGTTGATAACAACGACATAATGGCTATCATTGATATAGGCGATCACCGGCAGTGGCTCGGCCATCAATGCAGTATAACTTTCCTTCACACCGCTCGCGGCGAAGTCATATTTGATGGCGAGATTTTTCAGATCCAACATGCTGGTACCCTGATCTGTCATGGGCAATTGCCGCACCAATTCATCTTCCAAAACTTCCTCGCCGAAAAAACTAAATATATAGGCCATAACGGCCGGGCCACAGGTATTGTTCTTGGCCTGGAGAAACTTCTGTGTTAGTTTGTCAACGACGAAACTGTCGAGTGGTTCGAGAAACTCTTTCAATGCTGTTCGCACTACTGCGTGTGGTTGTGCAATCTTGTAGGTCACAACAATGCTGGCGGCAATAATCAATCCTAGGAACATTCCATAGAAAACCGCCAGTGGTAGATACTTAAACAAGACCTTGTCTAACCCGTACTTGATCAACTCTTCGACCTCACGCTGTGACAATGCAGGTCGATCCCGCCAAGGGATCGCCTTGCTGCGGCGGATGCGATAACCTATCACGTTCTCATAGAGACGTATGGTCAACAACAGTATCATGATACCTGAGAACATCATCGGCACTAAATAGCCAAAGGTTGTGAACACACTCATCACGCTGATGTAACCCACGCCGCCGTTAATGAAGCCGCGTTCGTAGAAACCGGTTTCAGCGGTAACATTACCAAGCGGCGAAACAATCACAGACGGCCCTGTATTAGAGGCATGAATTACCCAGCGGTTGTTCTCTATCGCGCGGAACACAGCCGTTCTGGTGTGGTTGATCGTCAGAGAAGTTTTCTTGAACGGCGCATCACTGGTGGTAACAAACAACAGTTGCGCACCCTTGCGTGCCACCTTTCTCAAGGGTGATGGGAAATTCGATTCGTAACAGATCACAGGTCCGATCGGTCCCAGTGATGTCTCAATCGTATGAAACCCTGTTCCCGCGGTATAACTGTCTTCCGCACCTGGAATCAGATTCACCTTGTCGTAACGCCCAAGCAGGCGACCCTGTTTGGATATCGAGAATAACGAGTTGAAGATCCTGCCCTGCTCATCGAGGTCATTCGAGGAGATCAATAAATCCGTATTGTGACGAATTGCTGTGTGATACAACTCATCCCGCAGACTCGCGATACGCATGTTGAAATAGCCGTTACCACCTTCTGGCCAGACCAGGATATTCGGTTGTGTCTCCAGCGCGCGTTCGGTGAGTTGTTTTAGTGTTGATTTGATGAACACCCGGTTATCCTGGCTACGCCAACCGTTACGGTACAGATCGCTGGAGATGACAGGTTGTATGATCGCAACACGGACCGGGCTGTCGAGACTTGCCGCTATCGATAGCCGATGTGCGCCATACAAAACATTACCGGCAATCAGCACCATACCGGTGGTGATAGTGCCCCATTGTTTGAACTGGCGAATATTGCCGTTCCAAATCGACTCGATCAACATCGTCAACACCATATTGGTAATAACGATTAAATAGGATGTCGCATAAATGCCGAACAAGCTCGCCGACTGGATCAGTATGGGCTGGCCATACTGAGAGATTCCGATATTGCAGGGAATCCCGAACCATTCGCTGGAGAGGATACCCTCGATGCCGATCCAGATGACACCAGGTAACAACAGCGCAACAAGTGGGTGAGTGGCTGGGGTTCTGAATGCCGCAACAAGATAGCCCCAAAGAAAGAATGCGGCACAGAGCACCGCGACGATAAAAATAAAGAACAGACCACTGAAGATGATGGTGCTGTGCCACCAGTTGACTGCGATGACACTGCAACAGAGTGCGTAGGCAAATCCCTGAGTAATCGGCGAGTAGCGCCTCGCACTGATGAATAACGGCACAAAGGCGATATAGGCCAGATACCATTGGTCATACGGTGCGGAACTCAGTACCGTCAGCACACCCGACAACACCGCAAACAGCCAAAGCAGTTTGAATTTCATATAAATAAGGTGTCAGGCGTCGCTAGCTTGCCGCGTACCGCGATACAAACCGTTTGGCACTTTGACGAGAGACGCGCCGCACCCGGTTATACGGGTCAAATTATACTGCACTTATTTGCCCTGTCCGCCAGCGCTCTGTAACACCTGCTTCTGCTCGGAATCCTTTAGCTTGAATCCATTGACCTTATGCTTGACGCCCGCGGCCGACTTCTCAATCGGCTTCAGTCCATTCGCTACCTGACCAATGATGATGTAGTGTTTTTCCAACTCTGGCTGGCTCTTAAATCCAATAAAAATGTTATTCAGATAAGCGACTGATGCAGAGGATTTGGATATCGCGACACTGCCACGCAGACTTGGCAATGTGTTGAGTTCGTCCTTGGCCTGATACGACTTCACCGCACCACCAACTTTGGCGATGACAAAACCCAGGCCCGGCCGAATCTCCAGTACGGTATCACTATTAAAATATCCGGATTTGGTGAGCTTGACCAATTCGGCGACGGCAATTGGCGCCGTGTCAGCAAATAATTCAACCTGCAACTTGCCCAGCTCTGTATCAATTTCCATCGTCTGTCTTGCGCCAGGCGTAACCGTTGGTTGAACCGGCAGAGGCTCGGTGGGCATAGGTTCCTGCGGCTTAATGCTGGGTGCAGAAACATTTGGCTGCACCGGTGTATCTGGTGTACTTAAATCATTGACATAATTGTAGGCCAGAACAACAACGATCAATGTCATTCCAAGGGTTGTTATTTTCCAGACTGTCGAAGATTGAGTTTGCTGCTCATTATTGTTTTTTATCTCTTTGTTACCAGGCATACCTTCACTCCAGTATGTGAAAACAGTTTCGTTGAGTAACCGATTTGCTATGAGTTGAATGGACTCTTGGCAGAATTTTGATGAGTTAAATTAATCGTATAACGCGCTTGTGTCAAGACAAGAGCAATCGGCAAAACCGCTTTGCTGATTTGATTTATCAAAGGCTGGCACGATATTTATCAGGATTTTGGTTACCGCCTAATGATCCTGAGGAAACATTAGCACCGAATCGCGCGCGTCCTATTTATAAAGCCTGGGGCTTTATCTTTAATACACAACATACAATACGGGGAGCATCGCCCCCGTATTGTGTGTCATCAACTGCTTATTTTGACGTTTACCGATTACTTGAGCTTAACCCAGCTCTCGATAAAATTCACATGAACATGTTGCTAAAAACCATTACCAAAGGACGAATCCTTAGCCTCTATCCCGGGGATCCCTGGGCTCCAGACCCGTGCCTGAATAAATTTCTGTGTCGGATCCGTCGGTGTACCTGCCACGACAAGCGCTTCTCCTGGGGCAATGCTGCCTGTCTTGAAGGTTTCAAGAATCGTCCCATTAATGTCGACTGTTGACAGAGCATACGTACAGTAAAGCGTTGAACGATTTGCTAATACTGCCGAGGCCTGGCCAGAGCTGTAATCCGACATTGTCGCATCCACGCTGCCGCTACCGCCCACGGCTTGATCCAATGCCGCATCCGATAATTCGACCTTGCTGAAATCACCTTTAACCGTGGCGAAGGCGAATACCGGTGAGGTGTAAGTCGCAATGCAGAGACACAGCAGCAGAGAGAGAGATTTCCGTAGCTTTTTCATATGTTCACCTTTTCCTATACAGTTGATAAATTAATTTGTTAACGCTGTACTTCTTTCACTAAAACAGAATTTCAAAATTGCCCCTACAAATTCCACTCGTTCAAGTGAAATTCAACGGATTTACCGCTCCGGCGTAACCTGGGAATAATGCATTCGCCTGTGCGGCAGTTGCGCCGAGGAAGCGTGGTCCCACTAACTCTGAGAAAATATCCCGATAGTCGACGGTCGTTCGCAACCAGTCATTAGCCTCGAGATTGGCAAGCTCAAGTCCGGGATATCTGCCGTAGAGACCACCACGAATCCCGCCACCGAAGACCATCCAACTGGTGGCTTGGCCATGATCGGTGCCCTTGTCGACATTCTGATGGACGGTGCGACCGAACTCACTCATGACGACAACGGCAACATTGTTATTCAGCGCTGAACTGTGGTTCGCCAGATCGGCGTAGAACGCCGCCATTGAATCCGCCATGGCCTTGAGGATATTTGCATGCTGACCCGTGACACTACCTTGGTCGACGTGTGTATCATATCCACCCTGCGCCAAGTGAATGACTTCCAACTCCGGTAATGCAATCAGCATATCCGCAGCTTGCTTGAAACTGGAGCCTACACCGCCTGGGTACCTTGCACCGGCAACGCGATTGAAATTGACACCCTTCAATCTCGGCAGAATTTCATCGAACACATTTTTTTGTTCCGACAGGTACTTGTTACGATGCACTCCCCTTGTACTGGGTTTAACGATCTTCATGTCATTCCAAATCGCATCGGATATCGCAGCGGAGCCGGTACCGAGATCCTGTTGCACGGGATTGGTGAAGCTGAGTACAAACGTGTTTCCGTCCAGGATGAATTGATCACCGCCTGCAAAATCCTGCGCGATGATACCGCCAGGCGCAGTGGTGTATTTGTTATCGAGATAACGGCCCAGCCAGCCTTTTGAATCAAGGGCGTTGGCACCACCGGTATATAACCCCGCGTCGAGCATGTCGTGCTGGAAAAAATGTGAGCGATTCGAATTCACACCGGTATGCGTGGCCGGGAACAATGCCAGATTATCTAAGTTTCGCTGCACAGGCGCAGCCGATTCGATATTTCAAGCATTTCACGGAAAAGGACGGCCTCAGCGACAACAATGTTCGATGCATCCTGCGCGATCGGCAGGGCTGGCTCTGGGTTGGAACGGCTCGGGGACTGAACCGTTTCGACGGACAAAAATTTAGGCAATTTTTGCCCGATGCCGCTCACCCGGAGCGCACCGTCAGCAACGAAATCATCAACTGCCTCGCGGAAGACAGCGAGGGTTTTGTCTGGATTGCAACCCGCAACGGGCTGAATCGTTTTGACCCTCGCACCGAGCGGTTCAGCGTCTTGCGGAACACCGGTCTCGACGACGGCTCGCTGCCCAATTCGCTCGTCAACTGGAT
>JANNJI010000008.1:0-1911 GCA_031405795.1 Gammaproteobacteria bacterium | reverse complement strand
CGGCTCAGCGCCACGCTCACCCCCGGGCTTAACCACAACATATCGCCGCCGGAATCCTCCGCCTCCGCATTGTCACCGGAATCCGCCTGCTTGTGACGAAAATTTAACTGTGCCAACAAGCTCGTGTGTTGCCTAAGCGCGTAACTCATCCCGACATCCAGGCCATGTTCATCACCGGGGATAAAAGCATCCCGCGTGGTCAGCGGGTGTTGATACATATATTGCACGAACCACTTGGTCTGCGCACCTGAATGATTCCAAAAAATACCGAGCAATAAATCATGGCTGCCTGTCCCGGGTTGTAAGGTGCGTTCCGCCAGATCACCCTCGTCGTTACGGATAGTGATCGAGCCGCTGGCCAGTTTAATCCCAGTCTGCACACCCCAAGTATCGGTATTCACCAATTCATTTCGATAACGCGCCAACACGCGCACATCACCCAGCTCGGTCAAGTCCCATGCCTCGGTAATGGGCGTCCCCAGGTGATTATGGATATGGGAATGCGCACGATCCACCAGCGGCATCACCAGCGAGCCGCTCCACTGCGCGGTAAAACCATAATCAATAGTGGTTACCAGATTACGATTGATGGTTTTGACTTCGTCATCATGCTGGGGAATTTCACCCACCGCCACGGCACGACTACCGGTGCGCGGTTGATCCAGGCTAATATATTCATAACGAAGATCCACACGCCAACCCGGCTCCGTCCAGGCAGTTTGTGCATCCCACTGTGTATCCAGGCTGCAAAAGGCACCGCTACAACTTGCCTGCGTGGCCGTGACCACAAACCACTGCAATACCACTGCCGCCACCAGTCTTATTATTTTCATTATTCCTCTCCTGCCCTCGTTTTTGTTGGTACATTGTATTCATCCTCGGCAGGTAAAAAAATGCGACCGATTACCGCGCGACAAACTGTCGCACCCCTGAATAACCAATAACCGGATTAATCGGCATATTCGCCATCTTCGGCTACAATAAACACCTGCACGCACAACAGATAATTGCCATGACCAGCCCCGCCAGCAAGAATTTACAACGATTGATCACTCTGCGCTGGATCGCGATCCTCGGTCAGAGCGCGGTGATCATGGCGGTGATGTTTTGGATTGGCGTGACATTGCCCTTTGTCGCCGTGGTTGGTATTGAACTTGCGTTGCTCATGATCAATCTGGCCACGATGTGGCGTATAAAAAAATCCTGGCCAGTGATGGAATCAGAGCTTTTTTGCCAGCTG
The DNA here is from genome assembly GCA_031405795.1 of Gammaproteobacteria bacterium. Taxonomy (GTDB): domain Bacteria; phylum Pseudomonadota; class Gammaproteobacteria; order UBA6429; family Thiohalophilaceae; genus JACQBC01. The sequence continues at coordinate 671 of JANNJI010000008.1, read as the reverse complement.
TTGCTGGATGTGCTGGCGCTCACGTCATTACTTTATTTTACCGGTGGCTCCACCAATCCGTTTGTTTCGGTGTACCTGCTCTCGTTATCGATTGCCGCCACCTTATTCGCACGCACTTATATCTGGGCGCTCACCGGTGCAACTGTATTTGCCTATACCTTGTTAATGTTTTTTTATATCCCTTTACCCGGTGCCGAAACTGCTTTGCCGTCGACTTTGCTTTTTTCGCCACAGGCCGACAGCGAATTACATTCGGCCAGCTACCATAGTTTTGGTCTGCATGTGTGGGGCATGTGGTTTAATTTTGTGGTCAGCGCCGGATTGATTGCCTTTTTCGTGCAACGCATCGCGCTGAGTTTACGCGAACGCGAACGTGAACTGGCGCATGTTCGCGAGCAAAGACCGAAGGCCTCGAGGGGCTGGTCAGCCTTTCCGCCGTGGGGTGCGAGGTCCCGCTTCACGAGATCTACCATCAGATCGATCTCGAGAAAAATGACACGCGCTGACGGTTTCGCGAAGACCCTGCAACCCGCTCCGCGCCGGAGTTCCCCCCACTTTGCCTGGTGAGCACGGTGTGACCGTTCGTCACACGGCCGTGTGAGGCCTCGCACGGTCGTGGGTTCGCGCGGGTGGGACACTTCACACATGCAATCCAGTGTGATCACCGCGCC
>JANNJI010000007.1:0-5538 GCA_031405795.1 Gammaproteobacteria bacterium | reverse complement strand
GTAGCCAACTTGCAGACATGAGGAGTGTTGCTGCCATCGGCAAAAAAATTGATCGGAAGTTTTAACCAACCAACAGTATTTCCTGTCAGCGTAGTTTTGCCATAAGACACCACATTCCAGTAATTGGCCACCGAATTCGTGGCACCAAAGAATCCGTCTCGCAATGCGGTGAGGCTATTGTTGGGTGTCGGTGCAACGTCGTTAAAAGTGACTCCGATTACCAACCCCCGCTGCGGACCCGTAGGTTGGCACGGCGGTGCGGTTGTTGCCGCTGCCGTTACAGTTGTCGCTGCTGTTACCGTTGTCGCTGGTGCTGCAGCCACGCTACTCACCGACAGGTTTTCCGATAACACACGGTCCCCCACCGCGATACCCTGAACCCGCATGCGCAGATTACCTTTGCGCAGATCAGGCAGATCGGTCAACGGGAAAACTCGCAGCACCGCGTCCTTGGTGTGCAACATCAGCCGCGTTTCTGAAGACACGGGTTTACCCTGATCATCAAACTGATCAGCAATAATGAGTTCGGGCGTACCTTCCCATACTGCTTCGCGCACAACAGTCGAACGCTTCGTGTTCTTGTTGTTCTTGCGCCACTGTTGTAGCGTTGCCTTAAACGACTCACGTTCTTCTTTGGAAGTGGGACCAAGGCCGTGCAACGCGCCGATGTCGGTAGCGAGGCGGTGCTCATCAGCACTGGCTGCTTGCGGAAAAATTGTTGCGATCAGCAAAGCTATCAGCATCGATAACAGCAACCCAATAGAACGATGGTGGGCGATGGTGTACATATACACTCTCCTCGTGTTTTGTAATATTGCATGCGTTGACACAAAAATATTTGAACCCTGGAACATCGCGGAAACTGCATGACACCGTGATAAGGCCCAACTCCTTCTGTTTAGAATCACAACAAATTCCATTTCTAAACGGTAGAAAGAAAATAGGCTATATTTTTATTTTCTTCAATGCCAAAAGATACACATCATCATTTATTTAATTTGATGCCGCATAGGTCGTCGCTTTTTAATTTTGTGACGCACCATACATATTATTAATGTGCTTATTTATTCTTGTCGTTGTTTATTAACAAATAATGATGACCGCACATCGGCATCGCCGAGACCATTTTTGTAATTATTTGATTCGGCTATCTACAAAATACACTTAAATCATTGCAGAACACTGTTCATTTCTCTAACATAAAAATGCCCTTGTGTATCTTAAGTTACAGAGCTGGGGAGGCGGTGTTTAGCAATACGCCAGACATAAAGCTATAGTACTAAATACTGCAAGCTTGTTTTCGACTAATGCTGTTGGCAAAATGTTTTCAACTGTATTCCAAGGAGAATAACAATGAACTTCGTAACATCCGATCGCTCCCCTGCGCAGGGAAACTACGATAGTCTCAAGCTCTTATTGGCCGACTACCCCGGCCTGATCGAAACCGCCGATTCTTATTGTTGGAAAATGTTAAGCACCGCGAAATTACACAGCTTCGACGCCAACACCGTCTTGTTTCACGAGTCAATGGAATGTAAACACTTGATGTTAATCATCGAGGGTTCGGCACGAGTTTACAAAGAGTCGGATGAAGGCCGCGAGGTGACCTTATACCGTGTTGCACCAGGTCAACTGTGTGTGCATAACCTTAATAACCTGGTTGATGGACTGTCCTACCCCGTGATGGCGCAGGCAGAAACCCCGCTGCAAGGTCTGGCCATTCCACGTGTCGAATTCCACAAAGCGTTAGCGGAGTCCACCAGCTTCCGCAATTATGTGCTGCGCACGCTCACGGAACGCCTGTCACACATGGCAGATTTAATTACGGGGCTGGCGTTTGATCGGCTCGATTTACGTGTCGCCTGCTGGTTGATGCAACAATTTGATCGTAGCCGCAGTCAGCCGATTGAATTAACCCACAATGAAATCGCCCATGAACTCGGCACCACCCGCGAAATGGTGAGCCGCATTCTCAAAGAGCTCGAACATAAACGCTGCATCCAGCTCGCTCGCGGACGGATTTATTTGCAGTGCAAATACACCTTGCGGCTGGTGGGTGAGGGTAAAGGTAAGCAACGACTAAAATAACAAAGCAATCGAAAACACCTGATTATTTAAACGACTCCATTTCCGCCTCACGATACGCCGTATGCGCATTACGTCGCGCCAGTTCGTCGTAATTCTCCAAGCCAGCAAACTTCGATTGATCAAGACGGTTGATGGCGTCGATCATATCGACATTTTCCGCGAGCATTTTTTTCATGTGGCTGTGCAACAGCACTAAATAATCGCGGGTGGGGAATTCAAAGGCAGTGAGTTTGGCCGGGTTGCCGTGACCGGGCACAAACGTGGCATCACCAAAGCGGCGTAATTCATCGAACACCTTGATCCATGATTGCACATTACCGCCCTCAATCGTCGCCAACAAACGCCCGGAATATAAAACATCCCCGCCATACACCACTTTGTCCTGCACCACTTCCACTATCAAGGGACTGGGTGTGTGCGCTGCGCCGAATTGATACAGCTTCAAGGTCACGCCGCCCAGCTCCACGGTATCATTCGCTGTTAGCACCCGCGTCGGTGCAGCGGGAATGTTGACGCTGCCTGCGCGTAACTTCAGCGCGTTCTCAACGCCCATCGCAAACATGCCGCCCATCTCGGCCATGCGCTGCGCCTCGGCGCTGGAGGTGATGATCGCCGCACCATGACGGCGAAACACTTCGTTACCTAAAAACCGATCCGGTTGCGAATTACTGTTGATCGCAAACTTGATTGGTTTGTCAGTGATTGCCTTGATCTTTTTGATTATCTCTTTGGCCATCGCCTCGGTATAACCGGTTTCGATCACCGCCACCGCATCCTTGCCCACCACAAAAGCCATGTTCATGCGAAAGCCACGGTTCGTTGTATTGGGTGCACCGTGCGGACCGATCCAGGCATACACATGCGGCGACACCTGCGTTGGTGCCGGTAAAATATCTGCGGCATTGGCGGTAAAATATCTGCGGCATTGGCGGTATGCAGACATAACAAACCCATTGCCCCCGGTAGCCATCGCTTCGCCACACGTGATGAAGAAAGAAGAATAGATAACATGATACTGACCTCTCTGAAAATCAAAAAAACGTCCCATCGATCGGCGATGACGCGCTGGCATATTGTCGGCGTGGCATACGACCAGCGAGGAATGCCTCGCGTCCGGCCTCAATGGCTTTTTTCATCGCCGAGGCCATCAGCACTGGATTTTTTGCCGCCGCGATGGCGGTGTTCATCAACACCCCGGCGCAACCCAGTTCCATCGCAATCGCCGCATCCGAGGCCGTGCCGACACCGGCATCCACCAGCACAGGCACCTTGAGTTCTTCAATAATGAAACGAATATTATACGGATTGCGGATTCCCAAACCCGAACCAATGGGTGCAGCCAGCGGCATCACCGCGACACAACCCATCGCCTCCAGTTCTTTGGCAATCAGCAGGTCGTCGCTGGTATACACCATGACCTTGAAACCATCTTTGATCAATGCTTCCGCCGCGATGAGCGTCTGCCGCACGTCCGGGAACAGGGTTTTTTGATCGCCCAACACTTCGAGCTTTACTAAATCATGACCATCGAGTAATTCACGCGCGAGTTTGCAGGTACGTACCGCATCGGCGGCGGTGTAACAAAAAGCGGTGTTGGGCAGGATCGTGTATTTGCTGGTGGGTAATACATCTAATAAGTTCGGCTCATTGGGATTCTGGCCGATGTTACTGCGGCGCACCGCCACCGTGACGATCTGTGCGCCACTGGCCTCGGTGGCCAGACGTGTTTCTTCCAGATCTTTATACTTGCCGGTACCTACCAGCAAACGTGATCGATAACTCACGCCTGCGATAATTAAAGGATCATTCATGGGTTCTTACCTTGCTAACAATTAATGAAATACAAACGAATACGATCACCCGCCGCCAACCGCATGCACAATTTCAATGCGATCCCCGGCTGAAAAGATATGCGCAGCATAACCACTGCGCGGCACGATGTGTTGATTGACTTCCATGGCGATGCGCCGCCCCGCCAAGCCGAGGGTCTCCACCAGTTGCGCGGCAGTATAACCTGCTGGCACCACCCGGCCTTCACCATTAATAATGATCTCCATACCTATAGCCTATCGGTGTAAGCTTGCACACGTCAAATGGCTTTGTCATTATCAGCATGATTATCCTTAGGGGGAAATGATCCATGGACACCCAGTCACCCATTATTGATGCCAGCCGGGCCCGTACCCTGGACGGCTTATTCCGCGAGCGCGTTCGCCGCACACCCACCTGGTCCGCCTTTCGTTTTTTTGATCGTGAACAAAAAGCCTGGCAAACCCTGGAATGGGGGGCTATGGCAGAACTGGTAGGCCGATGGTCCGCCGCTCTGGCTCAAACTACTCTGCGGCAGGGTGATCGCCTCGCCATTTTATTGCGCAATGGGCCCGAGTGGATTGCCATTGAACAAGCCGCGTTGGCCCATGGCCTGGTGGTGGTGCCACTGTACCTGGACGATCGCCCCGACAATATTCGCTTTGTGCTGCAAGATGCGGGAGTGAAATTTCTGGTGCTACCGGAGGTGGGTTACTGGGACAAATTGCTCGGGGTCTGTAGTAAACCCCTGGACGATCTCACGCAGGTTGTGCTGTGCGAGGGTAAGCAAGCACCCGCTTCACCCTGGGAACACCTGCAAATACATTGCGCATCGACCTGGGTACCTGTCACGCCCTCACCACTCACCGAACGCCACGGCGATCCCCACGCGCTGGCTACCATTGTCTACACCTCCGGAACCACCGGTCGGCCAAAAGGCGTGATGCTCAGCCACCATAATATTCTGTATGTGGCCGAAGGCGCCTGTCACGCGTTGGGCGTCCGGCCGCAGTTACGCCTGCTGTCGTTTCTGCCCCTCTCGCACATGTTTGAGCGTACCGCAGGTTATTACGTGCCGATGATGTACGGTCTGGAAGTGAGTTATGCCCGTTCAGTTCAAGTACTCGCCGATGACATGCTCGCCATCAAACCGCATGTATTGATCGCGGTGCCGCGCATCTTTGAACGCTTTTATGAACGCCTCCAGGATCAACTGGCAAAGCGCTCGCCGCTGGCGAAAATGATCTTCAACCTGGCGGTTCATGTCGGCTGGAAACGCTTCATGGCCCAACAGGGTCGCGGCTTGCCCAGCCCCTTGTTTTTCCTCTGGCCATGGCTGCAACAACGTGTCGCCGCGCCGGTGACCGAGCGATTTGGCGGTGAGTTGATCATGGCTGTCAGTGGCGGTGCGCCCTTACCTCCGGCGATTGCACGCATCTTCATTGCGTTGGGGGTCAACGTCCTGCAGGGCTACGGCATGACGGAATGCAGTCCCGTGATCAGCGTCAATCGCCTCCTCGCCAATGACCCCGGTAGTGTGGGCAAACCCTTGACCAATACCGCCGTGCGCATCGGTGAAAATGACGAGCTACAGGTAAAAGGCCCAGGGGTTATGCTCGGGTATTGGAACAACCACAAGGC
>JANNJI010000006.1:0-5264 GCA_031405795.1 Gammaproteobacteria bacterium | reverse complement strand
CCAATTGGCCGGCAATTGCCGCCGCTGGCGGCAGTTTTGTGGATTTGATGTGCGGCTCCGGCACACTGTGTATTGAAGCCGCCTACATGGCCGGTGATATTGCGCCGGGAATACTGCGCGATTATTTTGGCTTTCGTCACTGGCATGGCCATGATGCCGCCGCTTGGAAAACCCTGTTAATCGAGGCGCATGAACGAAAAGCCGCAGGCTTAACAAAACTGCCCGCAATCATGGGTTATGATCAGGATCAACAGGCAATCCGCAGCGCACGTAGCAATGCCAAAAATGCTGGCCTGGATAAATACATCTCCTTTACGCAACGTGAATTAACCCAGTGCACCGCAGAAGCAATTCCCGTGGGACTCATGCTTTGTAATCCACCGTACGGCGAACGCCTGGGTGAGGCCAATGAGTTGCCAACCCTGTATCGACAAATTGGTGACCAATTAAAACAGTGCTTCCCGCATTGGCATGCGGCGATCTTTACCGGTAATCCGGATATGGGACGATTTGTCGGCTTGCGGCCGCAACGCAAACACAGCCTGTATAACGGCACCATTGAATGTAAATTGTTTCATTATGTCGTGACCGAAGAATGTTACGCCAAGATCGACAACAAACCTGCTGCGCCCGAGACCTTCAGTGTCAGCGCCGAGATGTTTGCCAATCGCCTGCAAAAGGATATCAAAACCTTTGGCCGCTGGGCGCAACGCGAAGGTCTGCGTTGTTATCGCCTTTATGATGCGGACATGCCGGAATATAATCTGGCCATTGATGTATACGAATGCGACAAACTGTATTTGCATATTCAGGAATATGAAGCACCCAAGACCATTGACCCGGCCAAGGCGCATCAACGACTCACGGAGGCCTTGGCCATCGTGTACGAAGTGATGAAGGTGCCACGCGAGCAGGTTTTTTTCAAACAACGCCGGCAACAAAAATCCGGCAAACAATACGAGAAGTTTGCAGAAACCGGACAGTTCCATGAAGTCGCCGAAGGGCCGGGGCGTTTTTGGGTTAATTTTACGGATTATCTGGATACCGGATTATTTCTGGATCATCGGCTCACCCGCCAAATGATCCTGAAACTCGCCCAAGGCAAACGCTTTTTGAATTTGTTTGCCTATACCGGCACCGCAACCGTCTATGCGGCACTGGGCGGCGCGACCACTACCACCACGGTCGACATGTCGAACACCTATCTGACCTGGGCGGAAAATAATCTGGAGTTGAATCATCTGCAAGGAGAGCAACACGAGCTTATTCAAGCCGATGTATTAACCTGGCTGCTTGCAAATCACCAGCGCCGTTTTGATCTTATCTTTCTTGACCCGCCGACGTTCTCGCGCTCCAAACGCATGCAGGACACCTTGGACATTCAACGCGATCATGTCGAATTAATCCGTAATAGCATGGCGTTGCTGGCCAAGCATGGCATCCTGCTATTTTCCAACAATCATCAAAAATTCCGGCTGGATAAAGAGGCCTTGGCCGATCTGGACGTCAGCGACATCACGCAGCAAACCTTGCCGAAGGATTATGAGCGTAATCCCAAGATCCATCACTGCTTCCAAATTACTCGCCGGATAAATACCGTTACTTTGTCGTGATCAGGATAGTGTTGTAAGGCAGAAGAGTGTATCCATACTTTTTAAGGTATGCACGCACGGCCTTACACAAAAAAATGACCGCCCTGCGCACGGCAAGGCGGCCAAAGAAGAATATTGTTCAGGCTGCTTTTGGATTTTCGCCGTATTGATTACTACTCTGCTGACCTTCCATCACCATAAACACCAGCAGTACAATAAAACCAACAAATGGTACTAAAGCAATCAATATCCACCACCCGCTGCGATCGGTATCGTGTAATCGGCGTGCGGTAACCGCAATTCCCGGAATAAGTACCGCCAGGCTGTACAGTAGATTGAGGATACCCCCCGTACCAAGTACTGCGTCAATGATGATTAATACGATTGCGATAATTAAATTGAACAGAAAAAACATCCAGTATTCTTGTCTACGCGCCCGCCCTTTAAACTCTGCGTACTTTTTTAACACATCAAGATACCAATTCATAATTCCTCACTTTTTTTTGCCCCGGTTAATGTGTTGGAGTAATAGCCCTGGGGTTAAACTGTTACTCACTATTCGACTTAATGACACAAAAGTGCTGGTCATGACATAAACAAACTCTTATATTCGCTTATCACTTCATCGACCACGATAGGATTCTGCAATAATACCCAGCCTATTTCTACCCTGTCAGCATGGATAGGGTAGAAATTATTTTAAAAATAATCGGTAAATAAGCATATCCTTATTAAGCTATCGTCGAATAAGTGTAACTCCTGCGTTACTGCATACAAATCACCCACCAGATAACTACTATCGCTTCATCGTGATCATGATAACAATAGAGGGCCATGTTTAATCCGCAAAAATATCTGACGCGATACCTTCATTCAAAAACCTGATGCGCGTTGATCATCACGCACATGCCCATCCAGGATGTTAATAACGCGCCTAGCACGGGAAACAATATGTGTATCGTGCGTTGCAAATAACAGCGTGACCCGATCCTGTTCATTCAGACGCTGCATCAGATCGAGAATTTCCTCGCCGGTTTTGGAATCGAGGTTCGCGGTTGGTTCATCCGACAGCACGATACTCGGATTGGTGACCAAGGCGCGCGCAATAGCCACACGCTGACGCTGACCGCCACTCAATTCCTCGGTTTTATGTTGAGCGCGATCAGCGAGGCCGACACGCTCCAGCATCGCATGCACTTTTTCCTGACGTTCCTGCTTTGGCAGTTTCTTTAACACCAACGGCAGTTCCACGTTGCCGAACACGCTGAGCACCGGGATGAGGTTGAACGACTGAAAAATAAAGCCGATGCGATCACGCCGCAGCTGTGCCAGCTCACGATCACTCAAGCGGTTGACTAACTGATCATCCACCCACACCTCACCGAAACTGGGTTGGTCGAGCGCACCCATCAATTGCAGCACAGTTGACTTGCCGCTGCCGGATGGCCCCACCAGTGCCACAAATTCACCTTGTGCAATTTCGAGTGAAACATTGCGTAACGCATGCACGATGGTCTGGCCGAGCTGATATTCTTTACTGACGGATTTAAGCGCGATACTCATAGTCATTTCTCCAGGTTAGAAATTTGCGCCGAACCAAAGCTCAAGCGCATTGGACACAGGGTTGTTGCCAAATTCTGAATCGCGTGTGCCGTTATTGTGTAATAACACCACCCGCAACTCATAGTAATCAGAGATCGCGTACTTGCCTTGTGTTCGTAGCGAATAGGATCGATCACCTGGCACGAGCGCACTCATGTCCAGCGTATAATGTTCGCGAAACTCATCCTGGTAACTCACCAGTAAATAATCCTGATTCATTCCCGTCACGCGATAATCACGTGTGATTGAGGTGTTGCTACCAGCTGCAAGCTGTGCATCCGCGCTGCGAAAATAGTTCTGCCGTTGTATCGGCGAGTAACCCTGATCGTTGCGATAATATTCGACAACCACACGTGTCTTACTGCCGAGGTCAAGCGAAGAACCCGCAACGGCCTGCCAATATGGGCCATCCTGGGTCTCGAACACAGCAGGAGTGTTATAATAGTTGCGGTAATTTTCCGCGAAACGCGCTGCTTCCATATAGAATGTTACGCCAGGGAATACATCCGCCGAGAATGAACCGCCCAGCATCCGTTCGTAAGAACGTCCATCCGAATAACGCTCACCGTCGAAATAATACAGTGCGAAATCACGCTGCGTGGCCGAGAGACTCCACTTAAAGCCCCAGCGATTACTATCGCTGTTATACCAGCGATCGTAATTGCGGGTGATGATCACATCCAGCGACTGCGCACCGAATAAGCGATTCACCCACAACATCGGCTGCCCTTCCGTCTCACGGCTCGGGTCAAGTGGATCACGCAACGGTACCACCACGTTAACGGGATTGAAGCCTTGGGCATGTCCCCAGGTGATGCGACGCTTACCGAGATTCACAAAGCTGTACTCGCCCTTCCAATCCACGAACAACTCATCGATGCGTGACTCTTCACGCAACGACGCGTCCGAATCCCGATAACTGGATGCGGCAGAATATCCTTTGAATAACCAGCGCCATGATTTAGATTCGTTTAAGTAATCCATCGTGGTCAACCGCGTTTCTAACAAAGTGAGATTTTTTTGCAACAACTGGGGTCGATTATCAGGATTAATTCGTGAATCAAGATTAAGATCGTTACGTGTGTTCTTCAGGAACACCGAGCCATCCACTTTGATATGCCGCAATCGGGCACTTGCGGGATCGCTAGTGTCAGTTGAGGGTAACTCGGGCTGGGGACTTGCACCTTTAAGCACAGCAAAGGGGTCTTCACTGCCAAAGGGATCAGCAGAAGCCGCCACTGGCTCTGCATACGCGCCAGTGACGAAAGTAATATACAATACACCGATCATGACTGAAAATCGCACGCACTCTTCTCCTCTGCTCGGCACGATCAGCGCTTCATCAGTGCGCTGGGCAGAAAGGTTTCCGCAGAAAACCCTGGTACAGCGGTGTGCTTGAGGTAACGAAGCACGGTTTTTTTATCACGTTCCAGCACACTACTCATCACAAAGGTGTCGGGCATGTCAGCGGGGACGCCGTTCATTCTTGGTGATGAAGCCTTCATATCCAGGCGTTTTAATAGTTGCTGTGAAATAGTGTAGTAGTCGCGTCGTAGCGGAAAGTTATCCGTCTTGCGTATCCAGTAAATGATCTTGGCGTAAGGAGTGCTTTCATCCTTGGCCAGTAACTCCAGTTTATAGCTTTCGATATCACCCAATTTTTCCGTGCCAAGGATTCGCGGCGTGTATTCCTTGCTGAGGCGTGGTGACAACAGATCGGTATTGGAAAAATCGCTGTTGGATAAACTGTTCGATTCCGATATGCGCATCGCCCGATTAATGTTCGGCAGAAAAATCCAGAAATTACGCCGCCCCGCCTGTAACATCTTCTCACCGTCGTTGCGCGGCGGAAAAATTGTTTCCGCCATGACATGATCCGTATCCTGATATTTAAGCATCATCCGATAAGTCTTGCGCAATTCATTTTCCCGATACACCAGCAATTCCAGTTCCACCTGTGTATTCCTGAGATTGAGATCCCACTTGTCGTCTGCTTGCTCGAGTATCTGCAATGCAGAAGGTTCTTGCGCAAAACTATTCGACATAAAACATGCTATTAATACAACACTG
>JANNJI010000005.1:0-1217 GCA_031405795.1 Gammaproteobacteria bacterium | reverse complement strand
CTAAAAAGGCAGTTAATGCAGGGAGGCATTCACGCGGCCATAAACTGAAGGTCGGTTGCAGATAAGTGCTGCTGGTGGCGACGTAAATCCGTGTGGCATCCACCGCCGCACACATGCGTGCGACGTATTCGGCTGGCAGATAGGGCGCATCGCACGGTGCTGTGATGATCCAATCGCTGTTGGTCTGCGCAAAGGCCGCAGCAATCCCGGCCAAGGGTCCGGCAAAATCAGCATGCAAATCGGCAAAAACTGTGTAACCCCATTGCGCGTAATCGTGCTTATGCCGGTTGGCATTAATGAGTAGGCGAGAGATTTGCGGAGCGAGACGGTCTATCACCTGCTTGACGAGGGGTTTCCCTGCAAATTGCACCAAACCTTTGTCCTGGCCACGCATGCGGCTCCCCCGGCCTCCGGCGAGGATCACTGCGGTTACGGTATCAAGCGCTAAGCCCATGATTTTATGTCCTTTGCCCGGATGATAACTGGCGCTCAACATTTTACCCGATCCGACGCTAATCAATGTAAGTAAGATAGGTCAAATCAGAGGAAGGGTATGTCAGAAGTCGGTTTAAGTGGTTCAATTTCCAACATTCAACGCGGTGTTTATGAAATCACCGACACCAGCGCCGCCAAGGCCGCTGCCGAGAAGGTGCAACAAAAAACAGAAAGCATGGTGGATGATGAAAAGTTAGGGCGGAATATTGATGTGATGGCGTAAGCTTTCGTTATTGGCTATCTGCATGTAGAAACACTCGCCCATTTCGTCGTTCCGGCCAAACGCAGTGTGAGCCGGAATCCAGAATACCAATTAGGTTTTTGGCTGCCGACTTTAGGCGATTTGAAAATTTTTCAGCAAGTTCAGTATTTATCAACAAGTGGCTAGTGTTTGGCATTACAAATCCTAAACCGTGGCTGTTACAAATTAGTAATAAAACACCGAATAACGTTTTTTTATTCTACGTTTGTCTGTTCCCACTCTCGTGCTAATCGTTGGGCTTCCTCAATTTGTTTTTCAGTCATCTTCTTTTCCACTGCCTCAAGATTTTTCTTTGCGATCTTATCGCCCTGGGTTGCGCTCAGGCTCCACCACATATATGCAATAACATTGTCTTGCGGGACACCCAGACCTTTTTCATACATATCAGCGAGATTGGCTTGAGCTCTGGCATATCCTTGTTTAGCTGCTTTGAGATACCACGTCACTGCTTCTTTATCAT
>JANNJI010000004.1:0-4207 GCA_031405795.1 Gammaproteobacteria bacterium | reverse complement strand
CCCACCTGCGTGTTGCTCAGCCGCCATCTGGCCCAGCGCTTCGAGCACGAACCGACGGGCTTTGACCTCGACGTCGCCGAAACGTCGGTCGTCCTCGGGCTGGGGCCTCGAGAGTTGCCGCACGATTCTTGTATCAAATGGGCAGATACACTAAAACGCCGGAGTATATTACTGCCGCAGAACGCGCTATCCGCGCCGTTAGCATTCCGTCAATGCTCAAGCGTGAAGGACGGGTTGTCGGTGATTTGGCGGTAGCCGCGGAGGTAGTGACGGCAGAGTATGTCGAATTTACCGTGGTCGGCGCGGTTGACCAGGCACAGGCGCGGAATTTATTTAATGCAGGCAGGATGTATTACGAACCGAGAAAGTTACTGCATTATGAACAACCCGGACGTTATCCCGATTTAGGCCGTCCCGTGATGTTTGTCTGTTCACCGACGGCGTGTTCAGTGCCTATTTTTGAACCGAATGAGGTGTCTGCACAAGCAGACAAGTTTCACAAGAGGCATGAAAAATAATGTTATCCGTGTTTTTCCCTTGATTTGTACGTGGCCGGATGGCAGATCATTGCATCCGGCCGGTTTTGCTAAAGCTTTAAACTGGGCGGCCGTTAGCGTGGATACACAAATCTCGGATTACCATGTCGCCCATTGCTAAAAAAATCCTTGGCATCTATCTGCTGGTGCTGACACTGGGTGTTACGCTATCGACGTTAATCTATCTGAATGGGACTTCAGTATCAAATACTACAAGCTCACTGGTGGAAGGGGATTTGCCCCAGTTGGCGGCCATTTCCAAGCTGCGGGTGGCTATTCAACAACAAAAACCGATTTTATATGAATACTACGCCAATACCGACAGGGAAAACTTTTTACGCAAATTTGAACTGACGCAGCGCGAGGTCGATGCCGGTTTACGAACTATTCATAGTAGTGCCGAAGGCAAGATTCTCTTGCAGCAGATCGCGGACAAAAACAATAGTATCAATCAGCTGGCGACACAGCTCGATCAAACACTGCGTATGCAGTCGGCTAACTGGGATCGTGCGCGTGAGTTGCTTATACAAGTCAGTGATATGGAACAGCGCATTACGCCGGACATCGATGCACTGGTGGAACTGAACCGCAAACACGTCCATAGCAGCGGTAAGCTCGCACAATCGCAAACCCGGCTGATGATCAATATGGTGTTTGGATTTAGTGTGGTGATATTTATTATTGCGGTTCTGATTGGTTATTATGTAAATACATATATTGCCGAAACTGCTGAGCGTCGGCGTCTTGCCATGTTTGCACAACGCAATCCGAATCCGGTGTTAAGACTCACCTGGGATGGGGTGGTCAGTTATGCTAATCCTGCCTGTACCGAGCTGGTGTTACAATTAGGCCTGACACAGGCGGGGCAACTATTACCGGAAAAAATTCTGACACAATTTCACTCCAACCAAGTATCGGGGAAAGACACTGTTGTGTTGGAATACGTGTTACATAATCATGTATTTAATTGTTTGATACATACTGTAACTGATTTACATAGCTACCACGTATATTTAGAGGATATCACGGAACGAAAACAGGCCCAGGAGAAACTCCTTCATCAGGCATACCATGATGACCTGACTGGCCTGCCAAATCGTCGTCGTTTCGGCGAGTGTTTTCTTGAAGCCAGTAAACAGGGAATGGCCGTTAACATGGCCGTGATCCTACTGCGGGTGGATCGCATCAAAAGAGTATTAGAAAGTCAGGGGTACGAAGCAAGTGACAATCTGCTGTGTGCCTTGGTACAACGTTTGACGACACTGTTGCAGGATGGAGACGAATTCACTGGTGATATCCAATTGTTTCGCCTTGAAGGGGCCACCTTTGGTATCCTGTTGCTGAATTTGCAAAGTACCCGACAACTGAGCGTATTAGCAGAAAAATTGCAGTTGAGTATGCACGACCCTCTGCTGGCTAATGGTCAGGAATTATTTTTTACCTTGAGTGTCGGTGCGAGTGTGTATCCACTGGATGGACGTGATTTGCAAAGCCTGATAAAAAATGCGGAGGCAGCGGTCAACAGAGTAAAAGAATCAGGGGGGAATTCATTCCAATGTTATACACAAGACATGAATGCCAAGGCACAGCGTTGGTTGGAATTGGAAAACGGTTTACGTCGTGCGTTGGAACGCGATGAAATGATGCTTCACTATCAACCGCAACTGGCGATCCATAACGAACAGATGATTGGTATGGAGGCATTGTTGCGTTGGCGACGTGACGATAAACAATTTATCTCTCCTGCAGAATTTATTCCGCTTGCCGAAGAATCCGGTCTGATCATCTCCATTGGTGCGTGGGTGTTGCGTACGGCATGTCAGCAAGCCAAAATATGGCACGATGCCGGTTTTGCCACGTTGACCATGGCTGTCAATATTTCCGCACGCCAATTTCAACATCCGGAATTTGTCGAGTTTGTTGCCCAGGTACTCAAAGAAACCGGCGTTGATCCAAAATATGTGGAACTTGAAATTACCGAAAGCGTGGTGATGCATGATGCGGAAAAAACTATCGCCACGTTGGAGTCGCTACGGGCATTACACATCCAACTTTCAATCGATGATTTTGGCACGGGGTACTCTTCTTTGAATTACCTGAAACGTTTTCCCATTCACAAGCTAAAAGTCGATCAATCTTTCGTGCGTAACATGGCCAGCAATAATAATGACGCCGCCATTACCAAATCAGTGATTAAGTTGGGTCAAAGTCTAAATCTCAAAGTTATAGCGGAAGGCGTGGAAACCACTGAGCAGTTGGCGTTACTCAAACAGTTTGGTTGCGACGAAGTGCAAGGCTACTTGTTCAGTAAGCCCGTGAGCAATAACGATATGGAGCAATTGCTGCGCAGTGCCCGATTCAGTCGCTTGGTCGATATGAAACAAAAAGGATAGAAGTTACGAACTTTAGGTATATAAAATGTTTGTGAGCTGTGTTCTCTGACGCGTATAATTCCCGTGTCACCGGCATAGCGGAAAAAAAGAAAATAATTTTGATGGGACCGCTGTTAACTCAAAAAGTACATAAACAACTGCGTACAGCGCTACAAGCAGGCGTACTGACTGTTGAGTGTTCCCTCGACCTTGGTCGTACAGCAACAACAGTCGAGGTGGGTACGACAGGGTGGATATGGCAAGGTCAACAATTCCCTTATCTGGAAAAGTGTAAGGACAGGACTGTTTACCACTGGGTCGACGAGACTTTTGTGCCGGTGTCGCGTTTCACAACATCGCTGATTAAATTGGTGCCGACACAATGGGGGCCGCCGACGTTCGAAATCGATGGCATCAAAATGCTACCGACCGCGCAAGTATCGCCCTATGCGGACGCACAACGTAAAGTCGGTCTGATACAACCACGCGGCAAGGTAATTTTAGATACGTGCGGTGGCCTCGGCTATTTTGCCGCCTGGTGTTTGCAAGGTCAGGCCAAACAAATACTTTCCTATGAAAAGAATACCGACGTGATCTGGTTGCGTAGCCTCAATCCTTGGTCGCCGCAAATTGACTCAGTATTGACTTTAATCCATGCTGACATCACCGAGCAGATAAAATTACTCGCCGATGGTTCGGTTGATGCGGTTTTGCACGACCCGCCGCGTTTCGGTATTGCCGGGGAACTCTACGCGCAGGTTTTTTATGATCAACTCGCCAGGGTGTTAAGGCACAAAGGCTGCCTCTTTCACTACACTGGCACACCCAACAAACTCACCAGTGGACGCGACGTGCCAAATGAAGTGGCTAAACGTTTGCGGATTGCAGGGTTTTCTGCGGAATTAAACGGTGACGGTGTGCTGGCGGTCAAGAAATAATATTTGAGTAAAATGGTCTCGGCAAATAATGACAGGGTCGTGATATGCATTCGTGCAGGTTGTGCACGAAAGTATTGCGCAATGAATAATGTATTGTCGTGTACTCGGTCACTATACTGGCAGATTATAAAATGGGAAGGCGCCATGGTAAACTTAACAGCCTGTTGAAAAACGCGCTGAGGGGCGTATCGCGGCGTTGGAAACGAACTCAAAATGCTCATTTACTCCGTGTAAACTGCGTTTTTTCGTCCGTTTCCGCCTTGCGCTGCATCCCCTGATCATGTTTTTCAACAGGCTGCTAGTACCGATATTGATATAAGCGACGTGTAAAATCCCGGTTTGCGGCTGGCTGGAGATACAT
>JANNJI010000003.1:0-4027 GCA_031405795.1 Gammaproteobacteria bacterium | reverse complement strand
TTCCTCTGGATCAAAGTCAGGGGTTTGCAACACAAGGTGTAAATACTGTGTGGACTGGATGTCCTGAGCAGAGGGGCCGTTGCCATCGCTTGGGAATAATACCGCATGTACGGCGGTAATGATGGGCCAGGGATGTTCGGTTAAAATGATCTTGGTAATGTCCTGGCGCTGACACGCGCTTAATTGCATCAGCAGTGGTGCCAATGCCAGGGCAGCGGCGGTTTTGGTCGCGCCCACCAAAAAACTCCGGCGCTGCCAGTTGCGTGGCAACTGGTCATATAACGCCGGAGAATACGCGCTTTCCCAGTCTTGAAGTAGTTTGGTCATTGTACCTGTGCATATTTACAGTGAAGGTTGCTAAGCGTTGCACACAAGAGACAGGCTAGGCAAGGAAAAACTTACCTACGCAATTAAATAACGCACCAGGTATTATGCGAAAAAAATACCGAGGGAGGCTTGGCAAATGTCGAGGTCGGCACACTCGAGCGGCTACTGCGGGCGTGGACAGAAAAGAAAAGTCCGAAGTACCACAACAGGTAATATCCTGCGGTATCGCGGCACCTTATCAGCCGAAGCGTATTAATAAAACCAATAGTCCTGCTCATAGAGACACAAGCAGATGATCGAGGAAGGCGCGAATAGCCGGTTTGGTATTCGGATTATCCAGATAAACAGCGTACACATCACTGCTGCCATTTTCATACAGGCTTGGTTCCCATTGTTCCATGAGGTTAATCAAGTTACCCGCGTTGATATGGCATCCTACAATCCATTCAGCTAGCAGCACGAGTCCGACACCGTGTATGGCCGCCTCCAGCAGCGGGGTGCCGCCGCCGGATGTCAGATTACCACTGACTTGGATCTTTTCGACTTCTTCGCCTCGACGAAAATGCCACCAGGTGATACGTCGACCGCCACTCAGGACCAAGCAGTTGTGGTCAGCGAGATCATGAGGTTTGGCTGGTAGACCGCAGCGTGCAAGATATGCCGGGCTGGCGCATAATAACATTCGATTCTCCACCAGCTTCCTTGCCTTAAGTCGCGAGTCTTCAGGGCGTCCAATACGGATAGCGAGATCAATGTTATCTTTGTAAAGATCGGCCAGTTGATTATCGAGTAGCAATTCCAGCTTAATTTCAGGGTATAGCGTCAAAAAACCAGGAATCGCCGGACAAATGCGCAAACGGCCAAATGATTCAAAGACAGAAATTCGGAGTTCTCCAGCAATGGTGTCGGGCGCTGATCGGGTAGCGGTGAATACCGCTTCCAGATCAGACATGGTTTTTGTCACTTTTTCGAGAAAAGATTCGCCACTGTCCGTGAGCACCAGGTGTCGTGTGCTGCGTTTAAACAATTTTGTTGCCAAATCTTTTTCCAGTTTGTCGATTTGCCGTGACACCGAAGACGGCGATATGCCGAGCACCGCGCCTGCCCTCGAGAAACTTCCGCACTCTGCGGATTTTATAAAAATGCGAATGGCTTCTAACACGTCTAGTTTCTCCATGTGTTATGCAAAAAATGCAAAACAGTTTTGCACCCTGTCGGGCTTCTTTCAACCTATAACGATGTTCATAATCTTAAAAACTGTATCACAATTATTCGGAGATAAAAATGACAATGCGAATTCCCTTCCCCCAGGTTCCTAAAGATATTGTTGCGACGATGATGCAGGTCGAGAATTACGTTAACACAGGTGGTTTCAGCGCACGTTTTTTGGAACTGCTGCGTTTGCGGGTCTCTCAAATCAACGGCTGTGCCTACTGCATTGACATGCACTATAAAGAAGCCATTACGGCGGGCGAAGAACCTCTACGTCTTTACTCACTGCCAATGTGGCGTGACACGGATTTCTACGATGCCAAGGAACAAGCCGCACTGGCATGGTGTGAGGCGGTCACTTCCATTCATGACAACGATCTTTTCGATGACTTGTTTGTCAAAATGCAGCGACATTTCAAAAATAATGAGATTGCCCATTTAACCCTTGCCATCACACAAATCAATTCATGGACGCGATTGGCAAAAGCGTTTGGTTTTCCTCCCGGGCGTTATCAGGCAGGGCAGCATTGAAATATAATTGTTGACGTAGCATCAACTATGGAATGTGAGTCCAAACGTATCGGCCAAAATGGAATCGCGATTTTCCGAGGTTATAGTTTCTTTTGCCATTTTCCCATTTTTTATGGTTTTTAACATATCGCCGAAAAGAATTGTTCTCCCTTCGGTGTTATGCAATACGACCAGTAGTTTTTGCACAAAAATCGCATCGGGGTGCGTGGAGTTGAAATAATTAGCGGGCGTGAAATCAACCCACTCGTGCGGCGAGAGATTAAACGCGTATTGGTTTGTCCATTCGCCTTCGATAAGGGATTTCAATAAATACTCACCGTCCGACATTTTGGTCAACATATAGGTATCTGCATCCTGTTTAACTTCAACATCCACCGCACTCAACCGCATGGGCGCTCTGATACCGTAACTACCAAAACCCAAGTCACACAGCCATGCCTCGTTGTCCACGTTCAACACAATGGCCATGTGTGTTTTTGGTCTTTTGGTTGGGTAGAACATGGGTCGGGCGGCGACAAATTGATAAGGAATGCCAAGCGCCTGAAGCGCCATGGCAAAGAGGCCATTCACCTCGTAACAGTAGCCGCCGCGCTGTTGGTTAAGGATTTTTTCAACGATGTCCTCCGGCACCAACGAAACAACCTTGCCTGCCTGCACATCCAGGTTTTCAAACGGCACGCTGAATAACTGGCGCCGCATCAATGCGGTTACCGTGGCGATATCGGCTTTTGCATCGCCATGATAGCCAATTCTATTAAAATAGTGTTGCAGTATGAAATTGTCAGCCGCCATTTTTTATTGGGCATTATTTATCAGGATTACGCTTGTCCGCGAGCTCGGTAAATCTCACTACAAGTTCGTCTTCTTTGCGGATGGCGGCGATGAATTCATCGGGCAGGAATAGATCCTTGGTGATATACAGGTTGGTTTTATAAAGATGGCAGCGTCCTGGTTCGGTCGGTGACCGATCAATAAACTCGGATACCTCTCTGCCCTCGGCCACCATATCATACGATATTTTATTTTGGATGTTCTTGTGGACAATGAAAGTGTGGTCCAGCCCCATCAATTTTAATTTGGTTAAACCCTGTTGTTTTAATTCTCTCAATAGATTCAACTCGTCATAATTCATTGGCATAATCCCTCTCATTGAGATGTTGTCGTTAACGATGTTGACTAAAATAACTTTGGTGGTGAGTTCGTTGATTATCTCGAATAACTGTTTTGGATGGCAAGGTTTTTGTAGGAAATCGTCCATTCCGGATTCCAGGCAGCGGCTTTTTGCTTCCGGGTCACTGGAATACCCCAGGATGGGGAAATAACCGACCTCGTTGCGAATGGCTTTGGTGGCTTCAATCCCGTCGATCACCGGCATCACCACGTCCATGATGCAAAGGTCATAACACCCCTTGTTCTTTTTGGCATAATCGATGGCCTCCGCGCCATTCGAGGCCATATCGTACGCATACCCCCATTTTCCCATCATCGCTTTGTGGGTTAGCTGGGTGGTGGACATGTCTTCCGCGATTAAGATTTTCATTGCATACTCCCTGTAATCCCAGTAAGTGTAGCTGGGTTATTCCTTAAAATAGTACGTCGTACGCCTACGTACAAGTATACTTGGTTGGATTGTAGTTAAGCTTAGTTCTTATGAACTCAAACTTATACTTGTCCTTTCTTATAAGCTGTGACCATGTTTTGACGTATAGTGTGATGTCAGTATCTTTGGTAGATTTATAAATAACACCATCTTCATACTCCGTGTACCAAATAACTGTTCCCAAATGGCGTCTACTAAACAAAGCCGCGAGCCCGACAAGGTGGCTGCGTAAGGCAGACGGCGATGAATCAGGCATCGGTTGTACGGCCTTGCTCATACCCAGGGATCGCACGAACGACTACCCTGGCAGGGTCAAGTCCGGTTGTGTCTCTGTTTTCATCGTGTCGGGCTAGCTGC
>JANNJI010000002.1:0-5205 GCA_031405795.1 Gammaproteobacteria bacterium | reverse complement strand
ACGGTGGGTTGGGCCGTGAACCCGGTAACTACGCGCAATATACCGTGCTGGATGCCGCGCACATCAGCCGCAAACCGCAAACACTCAATTTTAGCGAGGCAGCGGCGGCGCCGCTGGTGATGATCACGGCGTGGGAGGCCTTGTTTGATCGCGCACGTTTGCAACCGCAACAGACGGTATTGATTCATGCCGGTGCCGGGGGTGTCGGTCATGTTGCGATTCAACTTGCCAAACATGCCGGCGCACGCGTGATTACCACCGTCAGTGATGCCATCAAAGCCGAGTTCGTTAAGTCGTTGGGGGCGGATGTCGTTATCCTCTATCCTGACACGGACTTTGTGCAGACCTGTAAACAATTAACCGGCGGTCGTGGTGTGGATGTGGCGTTGGATACCGTGGGCGGCGAGGTGTTTCGTCAGACCATTCCTGCGGTTGCGCATTATGGCGATCTGGTGACACTATTAGATCCGGGTCCTGATATTGTCTGGAAAGAGGCGCGCACGCGTAATTTGCGAATTGGTTTTGAGGTGGTCCTGACGCCGCTCTTGACGGATTTACCCGTGGCGACGCTGCATCATGTTGATATACTGGATCGATGTGCCTCGCTGATCGATTTGGGTGATCTGGATATTGTTCTGGGTAAGACGTTTAATTTGACCGATGCCGCCCTGGCCCATGCGCTGGTTGAGACAGGCCATATGCAGGGTAAAGTGGTGCTGACTATCGAGCATTGACCTGATCATATTGTAACGTTCTATTGTTGCCTGCGATCACGCCGCTCTGTTACTTGTGGATGTGTAAATAATATGACAACTGATGTGACAAAACTCAAAATCGTATCCGGCGGGCAAACCGGTGTTGATCGGGGGGCCTTGGATGCCGCAATGGCGGCGGGCCTGGCGTGTGGCGGCTGGTGTCCGAAGAATCGGCTGGCCGAAGATGGCACAATCGATAAACGCTATCCATTACAAGAGACCACCAGCACCGACTATATGGTACGGACATTAAAAAATGTCATGGACAGTGATGCCTCACTACTGATTTATTTTGGCAAACTCGAGGGTGGCACATTAAATACATTGGAATATTGCCGACAACATGCCAAGCCCCATCTGTTAATTAACGGTGATTATGTCGGCTCGCGGGCGGCGGCAACGTCTATCAAAGAGTTTGTGCACGAGCATAACGTCCACGTATTAAATGTCGCGGGGCCGCGCGCCAGCAAGTCGGTCAAGGCCTATGGTTATGCGACGATGATAGTTTCCGAGGCAATACGCATGTTGTACGGTAAAAAAGCCGACAAATAGTTTTATTATGCAGAAACAGCATTACACCTATAAAATCAGTCATAACGAAACGCAAACCCTCGTTGATTTTCTTGCCACAAAAACCGGCATCAGTAAAACCCGGATCAAGTCTGCCATGCTCAAAGGTGCGGTGTGGTTACGCCAGCGCAAAGCGGCCATGCGCCGTGTGCGTCGCGCCACTACTCTCTTAGCCTGCGGTGATGAGATTGCATTTTATTACGATGCGGCGCTGCTGGATAAAGACTATCCCGGTGCACAACAATTGTGGGTGTGCAAAGAATATAGCCTCTGGTATAAACCAGCTGGTTTGCTGGCGCAAGGCACACACTACGGTGATCACGGTTGTTTGTTGCGTCAGGCGGAAGTGGCCATGCCGACGGTTAAGCAAACCTTTTTGGTACATCGTCTGGATCGTGAAGCCGATGGCCTGATGTTGATCGCGCACAGCTCTGTTGCGGCACACCAATTATCCGCTTTATTTCAGACCCAACAGATTCAAAAACGCTATGTGGTGGTGGTGAAAGGGCGCGTTGTCCCCGCGCATGGCAAGATCGATCTGCCAATCGATGATAAAACGGCGTTGACGGAATATACGCTGCAACAATTTGATGAAACAGTGCAGACCTCGACGTTAAGCGTCGAAATAAAAACCGGGCGCACCCATCAGATCCGTCGGCATTTTGCCGCCATTGGTTACCCGGTGATGGGCGATCCGAAATACGGCCATCAGAATAAGAATACCGAAGGCATGCAGCTCACCGCGGCGTATTTAGCGTTTGTTTGTCCGTTCAGCGGACAGCAGCGCAAGTTTGATTTGGCGGTGTTAATGAAACAAACATAAGTCTTTAATCCAAGTGATTGCCACTATTGCAAGAGCCATTACCTCTCACTACAATATTACGCGAATTTTTACCATGAAACAGATACTAAAATACTTAAAACGTTTAGCAGCAATTGCCTTGCTGATTTGTTTGTTCTTACCGCTTTCTCAATGTACGACACAAACAGCGTATGGCGATAAACAGGTACATTTAAAATACGCATACAATGCCTATACCTGGCCAAGTACGGATGCAGTATTGGCACTGTTCATTTTCTTTTGGCCAGCACTGCTAACGGCCATTGTAATGTTTAGGCCTAAGCTGGGAAATAACATCTATCTTGGTTTTACTGAACTGGTATTGAGTGCAGGCAGTGCTTATGTGTTAATCATCATGCTGCTCTTCTCTACGCAAATACTTTATGGTGGCTATTTGGCACTGACTGCTTTTACGGTGTACTTTCTCAGTACCCTAGGGATTATTCTAGGCGTGGTCTGGGCAAAATGGGTACAGAGAAAGCATAAAATGTCATCCATGACTCAGGTGTGAGTTGCGCGCGTTAACCCGCGGTTTCACTCAATTCATCCAGTTTCCCCTCCATGTGTAGTTCCGTGAGATCGCTGAAGCCACCAATCCATTTTCCGTCAATGGTGATTTGCGGTACGGTTCGCGCACCGTCAGTTATGGCCGACATTTCCTTGAGCTGCGCCCGATCCTGATCAACACGCGCCTCAATGTAGGGGATGCTCCATTTTTTCAACAGGACTTTGGTTTTATCGCAAATGGGACAAGTACCGGTACTATAAACTTTGACGCGTGCCATACGGACCTCGATATGATTGATACTGATTAACGATAGAATAATAATACAGGACTAATGCTCAACAAATTACCGGCGGCGTGGATCACCATACCCGGCAACAGACTATGATACCGTTCGTAGGCATAGGCAAGAATTAATCCACTCCAGAATACCGATAAGAACCCTGCCACCGAGTACAGATGCATTGTACTGAAAATCAATGCGCTGATGACAATCGCGCTGGTGGGCGTCAGTTTGCTGCGTAAACTTGAATACAGCAACCCACGAAAACCGATTTCTTCAAAGAGGGGCGCCCACAACACCATACTAATGGTACTCAGCACGACGGTTTGCGTCGGACCAAATACCAGGCGCTCTTGCATGCCTTCCGACCAATGACTGCCGAGACCGAGTTTCCAGCTTCCCCAACCGATGAGCAACAGACCCACCCATTCCAAGGCCAACAAGGCGCTGGTGGTAGTGAAAAAGTGTCGCAGGCCCGCCTCAGGTATACGCAAGCCGAATGCCGAGCGAAAGTTTAAACCGCGCGGGGCTAATAAATAATGTTGTATAAGCCAGAGCATAGGCAGGGATGCAAACAGGGTTGACCACAAGGTAAAGAAATGGGGCGTAAAAAAAGGATTATGCAGGAGCAACTGCAGGGACACTACAATGATCAAACCCAGCAAGGCGGAGGTCACTGCCACCGTGAGACCATCGAGCAACGGCCAAGGGTTACTCAGGATCCCTTTATTCCATGGGGAGTCAACATGGAGGACACGATAGCGAATCATCAGGTAAAGGCCATGGAGGATCACGCCGGCAACCGCCAGCACCATGGTGATGACAAACAGCCGATGTTGGCGTCCCCGATCCATCAGGCGTTGTTCAATCATGCCGGCCAGGCGATCATTGCCGGTTTTAAGCGCGATACGGTAGCGTAGCCGATCCGCTGCCCAGCCTTGCGGTACCATATTCAGACCCGCATAAATTTCCGTGGTAAAACGGGGTGTCGCGTCGTTTAGATACGCATATCGAATGGTATTGGCGAGCACTTCCTCCTCGGGATGGTTGCTGAGCAAGGTGAGCGCCTTTTTTAATTCAGCGTGATCACGTTTCTCCGCGATGGTGATAATCAGCCGACTTTTTATGTTCATGCTGATCCAATGATCGGTGTCATCGGTGTCAGAACCAAAATGATTGAGAACCTCGCGATAGGTGGTCATCACCTCCTGTTCGATATGTTGTTTGGAACCGAACAGGAACTCATGGATCGCTCTTTCAAGCAGGGTGGTGCTGTCGTAGTCTTCGTAGAATTGCAGGTGGCGTTCCATCATGCGTGCGGCGGAAACACCGAGATAGCGCAGATTGTCGAGACGGTTAGTCTGGACAAAGGGATTGGCAAGATAGACGAACACAGCAGCGAGTAAAATGGTTGCGCAAACCAGCCAGAGGAGTTTTAATTTTTTACGCAGCATTTATCGATTTTTATTCCCACGGGGCATGATTCTATAGCGGGAGAGGCTGGCAAGGCAAATTCAGGTGGCCATCTGTCGCGCAGGGGACGAGAAAAGTGCCTTGGGCGTTCATTTTGTGTATGATTGTCTGCCGTGTGGAGAACTATAATGCAATCAGTAGACGTTAAATTTTCAGATGCGTGGCGGCATATCGTCGCGCTTCCCGATCAAAGCTGGCGTCTTGCCGAGGCTGCCCTGTGTGCGGCAAGTCACGAATATCCTGATTTACAAATCAAAGACTATTTAACCCGGCTTGATGTCATGCAGCACGAACTGGCGCGGCGCGTGGCAACTGATATGACGATGGATTCCAGGATCACATTATTGAATCACTATTTTTTTGAGGAACAGGGTTTTGCCGGTAATGCGGCGGAATATTATGATCCGCGCAATAGTTATCTCAATGAAGTGCTGGATCGCAAACTTGGCATACCCATTTCTTTGTCCATTATCTATCTGGAGCTGGCCCAGGCTATTCACATTAATGCTTATGGTATCAATTTCCCCGGTCATTTCCTGGTGGGGGTCGAAGCGGCTGATCGCCGTTGGTATCTGGATGTTTTTGATCAAGGCCGTGATTTGTCATCCAGTGAATTGAAAATATTATTGAGTAAACTGCATAAAGACGATCAAGGTATGCTGCCTGAACTCGCCCCACGGCTCAAACCGGCAAGCAACCTCATGATCATTGTGCGACTATTACGGAATTTGAAGAAGGCCTATATTGATAAACAGGATGTGGGTCGTGCGCTCCACGT
>JANNJI010000001.1:0-2039 GCA_031405795.1 Gammaproteobacteria bacterium | reverse complement strand
CAGATTCGGGCCAAAGCCGGTACGTTTAATCGATTTTAAAAACTGTTTGGGGATGATCGCGTCGGTATCGACATTGGCGCGATCCAATGGCATCACCCGGCCTGTTACTGTTGCAAATTTTTGCATTTTTTTACACCTGTTATTTCAACGCAGTGACACTGGATACTGGATTTCGGTACTTTTAACTATTTTTTATTTCACGCACATCGACAAAATGCCCGTACACCGCCGCCGCCGCCGCCATCGCCGGACTGACTAAATGGGTACGGCCACCCTGCCCTTGCCGTCCTTCAAAATTACGATTAGAAGTAGAAGCACAGCGCTCACCCGGTTCCAGGCGATCCGCATTCATCGCCAAACACATCGAACAACCCGGCTCACGCCATTCAAATCCAGCGGCGAGAAAAATTTTATCCAACCCTTCTTGCTCCGCTTGCTGCTTCACCAAGCCTGAACCCGGTACTACCATGGCAAGTTTAATATTGTTTGCCACCTTGCGTCCTTTTACCACCGCCGCCGCTGCACGCAAATCTTCGATGCGCGAATTCGTGCATGAACCGATAAACACTTTGTCCAATTGAATCGAGGTTATCGGTGTGTTCGCCGCCAGTCCCATGTAAAGAAGTGCAGCCTTGGCGCCTTCGCGTTTGACTGTTTCGCCAAATGAATCGGGATCGGGTACCTTTCCCTGTACGGCCACCACCATTTCCGGCGAAGTACCCCACGTTACCTGCGGTTGGATCATACCGGCATCCAAAGTCACCACCTGATCGAAGCGTGCATTCGTATCGCTGACTAACTCACGCCAATTCGCCACGGCGTGTTCCCACATTGCCGCCTTCGGCGCATAAGGGCGACCTTTGACATAATTAATGGTCTTGTCATCGACGGCAACCATGCCCGCGCGTGCGCCCGCCTCGATTGCCATGTTGCACAAGGTCATACGACCTTCCATGGATAAGTCGCGAATCGCGGCACCGCCGAATTCAATGGCATAACCGGTACCACCCGCCGTACCAATCTTGCCTATGATCGTAAGAATGATATCTTTTGCAGTAATGCCGTTACCCGCCTGGCCATCGACGCGCACCAACATGGACTTGGCTTTTTTTAGGATCAAACATTGTGTTGCCAAGGCATGCTCAACTTCCGATGTGCCAATGCCAAATGCCAAGGCACCAAAGGCACCGTGCGTGGAGGTATGCGAGTCACCACAGACGACCGTCATGCCGGGTAAGGTCGCACCTTGTTCAGGGCCGATAACATGCACGATGCCCTGGCGGTGATCATCCATCTTGAATTCGGTAATGCCAAACTCCGCGCAGTTTTGATCAAGGGTTTCGACCTGGAGCCGCGAGATCGGATCG
Source organism: Gammaproteobacteria bacterium (assembly GCA_031405795.1). Taxonomy (GTDB): domain Bacteria; phylum Pseudomonadota; class Gammaproteobacteria; order UBA6429; family Thiohalophilaceae; genus JACQBC01. The sequence goes on along the minus strand of JANNJI010000001.1, from coordinate 672 downwards.
GTAATACCGTGACGGCGATCAGTGGTTGGCACATTGTGATCGGGTGTGGCTAAATTGGCGAGAACCCGCCAGGGTTTGCGACCCGCGAGGCGCAGACCGTCAAATGCCTGTGGTGAAGTCACTTCATGGACCAAATGCCGATCAACATAGATGAGGGCGGTGCCGTCGCCATTGTCACGAACAACATGACTATCCCACAATTTATCGTAAAGTGTCTTCATAAAAATAGTACCACGTAACCAGAAACAAGTGACAGGAAGTAACTCTATGTCTGACGATAGCGCATATTGCATTATAAAACTAATTCATTATTTTCATGATATATATTACTATCAGGAATACATGGCCTGAAAGCAAATAACTGAATCTATGGATATCGCCAACCTGCAAGCTTTTGTCAGCGTGGCCCAAAGCGGCTCATTTTCCACCGCCTCGGCACAGCTACATTTAACCCAGCCTGCGATCAGCAAGCGCATCGCAGCGCTGGAAACTGAACTGGCTACACGCCTGTTCGACCGCCTGGGCCGACAAGTCAATTTAACTGAAGCAGGCCGTGCCCTGCTGCCACGCGCACAGAAAATATTGTTAGCTGTGGAAGACAGTCGCCGCGCACTGCGTAATCTCTCCGGCAAGGCCAGCGGGCTATTGCGTATCGGCACCAGCCATCACATC